>CAYSRH010000355.1:0-2790 GCA_964433245.1 uncultured Bacteroidales bacterium
GAGGAAAACGTAATTGGCAAGCCAACACTTGAAGCGGCAGATATGGTAAAGGGCTCATCGCCATAAGTTTTTGGATCAATAGCATCAATGGTAATGGTTTGTTCCCTGCGTTTGGAAATTCCTTTCAGGATTAGGTTATATGTGGGTTCATTGGGGTCATCAAGTTCAATCAGCATTTCAGCCATAAGCACATCAGCCGAATTGGGTATGAATTTGAATTTTGCAATCAATGTGTCACCGAAAGAAATCGAGCTTTCCCCGGGATTTTCTAATTTAAAACTGCCGGCATCTGCACCTGAAATCTGAACCACAGGGTTCCGGTCAGATTAACCATCCCGCTTCCATTGTTGGTAATTTTCAGTTCAATCAACATACTGTCGCCAACCAATGTTTCCGGAAAATAGATTGTATCACCGGAAACCAGTTCATATTGAGAAAAAACATTGATATCTGTTTCTATCGGGTGTCTGAAAGCTTCCTTCCCATATTCTAAGCTATAGGCTGTAAAATATAAAAAGGTGTCTATCACCATAAGTTCTTGTGGATTGCTATTCTGATCCCCCTGGTAAATATCCCCTATCATGCTGGTATTGGCAATAGTACCATCCGTCCGCCATAATTCTGAACCATGCACGCCATCGTCAAAGGTATAATAAACAAAGTCATTTATCACCATGGAAATTTGTTCTAAAGAGCCTCCTACGTTCTCAGGGTCTGCAAATTCCCTGATGGCTGTGTCTCCATAAGCAAAACTGTAAAGTTTATTGTTGCCTGAATAAGGATCTCCTAAAAAGATCAGTTTGTTTTTTAAATTGTACCAGGGAGTTTTCCATGAGAGGTTGGGAAGATTATCTGTATTGACAATAGAAGTGCCATCCTGTGTGCCATCCGAACAATAATAAACGCCACTTTTATCAAAAACAATATGATTCCTCAGAATTCCAATATAAGCAATTGAATTGGTTGTTGCATCCACATCAACAGCAAGGTAAGTTCCATTTACAGTACCATTACTTCTCCAAAGCTCATGTCCATTTACCCCATCATTGTATGTAAAATACAGAATAGAATCAACAACACCGGCATAAAGGTTTCCCGGACTACTTCCGAGGTCTTTTACCATCAAAGTACCTAAGGTAGTGCCATCGGTAACCCAAAGCTGCTTCGCAGAAACTGTATTGGCAATAAAGAACACCATGCTGTCAGCAGGATAATAATCTGAATATGAACTGCCTGTACCTGCAACAACATCCTTTAACAAACTTGTTCCACCGGTAGTTCCATCGGTAATCCATGGCTCATTGCCTTCATCAGTTGAAGTTGCCTCGAAAATAAGTTTTCCGTTAAACCTGCACTTTGGTTCAAATAAACCATTGCAATTACCAGGGCAGACATCGTATAACAGTTCTGTGTTACCTGCTGTTCCATCCGTGATATATACTTCTTTGCCTGTTGAAAAAATATTTGCCTCAAAGCATACTTTTCCATTCAATTCAATAAGATTTCGGGGCTGGCTGCCTGCTATTCCTGTAACCATATCCAGGAGCAGACTTGTACCACCGTGAGTACCATCAGTAACATGCAGTTCTTCGCCATAAACATTATCTTTGGCAGCAAAAATTACCTTTTCACCTATTTTTGCATAATTTTTTGGACTACCATCACCATTGCCGGGGTATAGGTCTTTAAAAAAAGCTGTGCCGGGCTCTGTCAAATCGCTTCTCCACAGTTCTGTGCCGTGTAATTCATCAGAAGATTTATAAAAAATTTGGGAATTGAAGTAAGTGATATATTCGCTCTCCACGGAGACATCGGGGTTTGTATAAATCCTGTTTGTCCCTGCACTTGTCCCATCTGACATGAATAAGGATACCCCGTTTGGTGAAATGGTTTGTATCTCGAAATATGTAATTCCTCCATTGGAGGTAAACTGTCCGGGGCGAGGATAATCAAGTGTGCCAAAAATAACATCTTCAAGTATTTTTTCCGTACCGGGTAACGTGCCATCGGTTGTGTACAAGTCTTTTGTAGAGCTGCTGTTAATTCCGGAAAAATACAGTTTTGTACCATCTGAATGGAATATGCCGGGATAACCGGGATTACTGCCAGGGATAATATCCATAAAAATATTTGTCCCTGCACTGGTACCATCGGAACTCCAAATTTCAAAACCATTTATTCCATCATTCGCCATAAAAAAAACCTTGTTCCCTAAGGCGGTAATGTATTCAATGTTGGAACTGCCGGGAGTACGAATGTCTTTAACCAAAACCGTACCTGTTTCAGTACCATCACTTTTCCATAGTTCATAGTCGTGTATCCCATCATTGGCCTCGAAAAAAATTAAACTTCCGGCAGCTTCAATTTTTCTGGGATAAGCTGATGTGCTTCCTGCTTGTATATCTTTTACCATGTATGTGCCAGCCTCCGTACCATCTGTACGCCAAAGTTCTGTGCCATTGGTGCCATCATTGGCCCTGAAATACATCACGTTGTTCATAACAGCAAAGTCGGAAGGGTTACTGTTAGTTGAACCCGGATAAATATCCTTTAAAAGCATTGAACCGACTGTTGTCCCATCACAAACGTACAATTCGATACCGTAATTCTTTTGGTCAATCTTGTAAATAATCTTATTATTGACAACACCTGCAAGTTCAACAAAATTAATAAAACCATACTGAGCCGATGCTACTTCAACCGTTCCGCTTGTTGTTCCATCTGTTTTATAGATTTTGATATATGAAGCATCTTTTACAGACATGTATAACATACCATTTAAAATGACAA
>CAYSRH010000356.1:0-2789 GCA_964433245.1 uncultured Bacteroidales bacterium
AAAAGGGGAAACAGTACTCCTTCCGGCAACAATGCATTGTGTTGGTTTGGAGCCTGTTACAAAAAGCACTTTATTGGAAGTTTTTATTAAATAACAATAAGGGTCATCAATAAAAAATGTGTAACTAAAAGAGAGATATTTTGGTTTATAAGAAATATTTCAGTAATTTTATAAAGCAATAAAAACATATACCATTATTCATTAAAAAATTATTCATTAAAAATAAAAAAACCCAAAAATTATGAAACGAACAAAACAATTTAAAAGCGTTATTTTATCAGGGCTGTTGGTCTTTGGTATCTTTACCCATGTATCATACGGACTCGACACAGCGATGGTACAGGCTGATTTCTCATATGCCCCATCGGATATGGAAGAATATCAAATAGATTTTTTTGTAATTGCAACAAATGTTGGAGATGTTTTTAATTTTACCTGGGATTTTGGTGATGGAGAAACTTATGAAGGTGATAACGGTTATGAGTTATACGATTCTATACCGCACACATTCCCTTCTGCCGGCATTTACAATGTTTGTCTTACCGTGGAAGACTTTAATAACAAAAGGAACAGCTTCTGCGAAAATGTTTATGTAAAAGACTTTGTAACGATTGGAAATGAGAAAATTCATGAAGGAAGTTTTCGTATCGAACACACAAACATGGACAAATTCACCGTTAATTTTGAACCAAGTTTTATTGATCAGGACGGACTCTCTTATTACTGGGATTTTGGTGATGGAAAATCCAGCAATGAATATGCTCCCCTCCATACCTTTAAAGATTCCAGAAAATATTGGGTCAAACTGATGGTTAAAGACGAAAACCGTATCTACTCTACATCAAAACTTATTGATATTGATCTGGATGAATGTCATACAGACTTTGATTTTTCATTTATTGATTCTTCAACAATTAAACTGGTCAACAAATCTGCTGCAGATATTGATTATCATTACTGGGTTTTGGGAGATGGAAAAAGAAAGTTTGATCTTTCACTTGACACCCTCCAACACACATTCAAAAAACCGGGAATTTACGACATTGTCCTGTTTACGATGGATACTACAGAAACTTATGAGTGTGTAAACTTTAAACACAGGCAGATACGTATCGGGAAGGTAAGGTGTAATGCAGATTTCAGTTATTTTGTAGATACAATAACAGGAAGTAACATCGGTGTTTTTAAAGCCAATGTATTGGGTCAAAACCCAAGATACAACTGGACATTCGGAGATGGCAAACGCTACCACAGTCCTATTGTAACGCATCAATTCACACAATCCGGATTCAACAAAGTACGGCTTAGTGTAAGGACCAACGAATGTGTCAACACGAAGGAAGAAACCATACTCATCATTGACGAAGGCCTTGACTGTGAAGCTGATTTTAATTATTTCACCTACAACATAGGAACAGAAACAATTCTTCAATTAACAGACAATTCTTTGGGACAAGATCTCTCGTATATTTGGCGTATCGGCGACTCAACCCTGGCGTCAACAGATAAACAAGTTCGGTTTTCAACAGAAAATAGCGGACGGGTAGCGAATGTTTGTTTAACAATAGACAACGGAACATATACAAATACAAGCTGTAAATTCATCTATCTTCCACGTGAATCCTTTGTTCCATGTAAAGCTGATTTTACTTACTATGTTGATACGCTGACAAATGAAGTTGTGCTTGAAAATCAGTCAATCGGAATAAAGAGCATTGGATCCCAAACAACCTTATGGAATTTTGGGGATGGGAATACCTCTTACGAAAAAAATCCTACCCATATTTACGATAAGAAAGGATATTATACTATTTCACTAAAAATCCTGTGTCAGGACAAATTAGCGTTTGATAATGAATACCGTTATAACTACCGGCTTATTGATATGAACACAGGAGATAACCAACTAAAGGGGGACTTTGTTTTACAAAAGAATCCCGATCATCCTAATTTCAAGGTAAGCGGATATCCTGTTGACTTTGTAGGCATTGCCCATGGTGATGCTGCCAAGATACGCTGGGATTTTGAAGGTGACGGGAATATAGATGATTCTACATCCACAACACCTACATATTACTATCCTGAAGACACGATATATACCTGCTGTTACTATGTTGAGGATCCTGTTACAGGCATAGAAGACCAAACATGCAGGCAGGTGGATGCCAAATCAGGAGAATTCGTTGATGAAGGAACCGGCATTGAATTGGTTTCCGGAGGTCTTGTTTCATCTTTCTCTGTATATCCCAATCCTCTTGTAAATGGTCTCGCTGTTGCCCGTTTTACGCTTTCAACAAATGCCAGTGTTTTGTTAACTCTTTTTGATGGAGAAGGAAAGGCTGTGACCACATTAGAAAAAGGCAATTTCCCGGAAGGAGAATATACTTCTTTACTAAATGGAAGCAGGCTGACCAAAGGAATTTATTATTTGCAATTGATAACAAACGGAGAAAGTACTGTTCAGAAAATTATTGTACAATAAATTTCAGACAATTCTAAAAAAAGAATTTCTTTCTGCTACGCCTGTTAAAAAAACCTTATTTTAACAGGCGTAGTTTTATTTGGTTAAAAAACACCAGAAAAAAGCCAAAACAATGCCATGGAAATAAAAAACGCAACTTTTATCAAAAGCAGCTCTAAAGTCAGTGAATGTCCTTCTTCTGACCGTCCTGAATATGCTATGATAGGGAGGTCCAATGTAGGAAAATCATCCCTGATCAACATGCTCACCAACAATGCAAAACTTGCAAAAATATCAGGAAATCCCGGAAAAACGCAACTTATCAATC
>CAYSRH010000357.1:0-2787 GCA_964433245.1 uncultured Bacteroidales bacterium
TTTTCAACCAATCAAAGTATGGACACACTTACCTGTGGGATTTTGGTGACGGCAATACATCAACCAAAGAATCTCCCTGGCACAAATACAAAAAAGAAGGAGGAAAAAGTATCACACTAATTGTTACCAGTGAAGAAGGCTGTGTAAGTTCCCTGACAAAAAACAACATTGTACAGGTAGAAGCACCGGGAATCGTAAAACTCCCCAATGCTTTCACTCCGAACTTAGAAGGTCCATCAGGAGGAAAATATCATCCGGGAGATGTACATAGCTACATATTCAGACCTCATTGGGAAGGCATTGATGAAGATGAATATTTGTTCCAGATATTTAACCGTTGGGGAGAACATATTTTCGAAACAACAGACATATGGACCGGGTGGGATGGTTATTATCAAAATAAATTATGCAAACAGGATGTATATGTATGGAAAGTGAAAGGGAAATTTTTAAACGGAACTACATTTGAAAAAGTAGGAACAGTGACATTGTTAAGATAGGAAAAGAGATAATTACGTGATAAAAATAAAAAAAATCATATACTTGTTGGTTTTTATTTTCTGTTGTGAGCATATGCTGATGGCACAGGATCCTCATTTTTCCCAATATTATGCAACACCTCTTCACCTGGCACCCAGCTTTGCCGGATCAAGCCCGCAAAAAACGAGGATAGGAGCCAATTACAGGATACAATGGCCGGAACTAACAAATGCATTTAATACTTACAGCATTGCCTTTGACCATTACCTGTCAAAAATCAGAAGTGGTCTGGGTTTATTGATCCTGCGTGATCAGGCAGGAGAAGGAGCCTTGTCATTAACCAACATTGGATTTCAGTACGCTTTTGATTTCCAGATTAACAGAGAATTTCATATAAGACCAGGACTGTATTTTTATTATACACAACGTACCGTCAATTTTTCTAATCTTGTATTTTATGACCAGCTAATTGATGAAGGCAGTGGAAGCAGCACAATCGTAACCCCGACAGAGAATCTGAAAGGCGATGTTGATGTAGCTATTTCCCTGCTAACCTATCACAATATGTTTTGGTTCGGAACCACAGTAGATCACCTTATGAGAGCTAATCAATCCCTCTATGGAGAAGTCAGCCCAACCCCTGTAAAAACAAGTATTTTCGGAGGTGTAAAATTTCTTGTGAAAGAACGATTGATTCGCGTACAGGAAGAAAGTATCACAGCAACATTCCTGTATAAAAACCAGGGACAATTCAGTCAGTTGGATATTGGAACTTACTATTATAAAAATCCTTTGATGTTGGGCATATGGTACCGGGGAATTCCCTTTGGAAATAAAACATATCCCGGCAGTGATGCATTGGCTTTTATGTTGGGTTATAAACTTGATCAAATCAGCATTGGATACAGTTATGATTATACCATATCCAAGCTTCGCACGAACACTGGTGGTGCCCATGAAATAAGCCTGATCTATCACTTTAAAATCCCTACATGGGAACGCAAACCAACATCCATTCCGTGTCCGAGTTTTTAATAAGAAAAAATTGTCCTGCTTAGTTTTTTTTAAGTAAATTTGCTCCCGTCTAATTATCTAACTGTCTAACTAAAAAAAAATAAACAACGATGTTTACCATTAAGCTATTTAACAACATTTCCGAAGTAGGAACTTCCAAATTACCAAAAGACACATTCCAATTAAGCGAAGATGAAAAAGACCCCCAGGGCATAGTGCTTCGCAGTTACAAACTCCAGGAAGAAGACCTTTCTCCCTCTCTGTTAGGAATTGCCAGGGCAGGCGCAGGTGTTAACAATGTTCCTGTCAGCAGTTGTACTGATAAAGGAATTGTCGTGTTCAATACCCCCGGAGCGAATGCCAACGCAGTAAAAGAACTGGTGATCTGTGGATTGTTCCTAAGTTCAAGAAAAATCGTTCAATCCATCAACCATATCAATAGCCTTGCAGATGATCCTGATGTAGCAAAAACGGCAGAAAAAATCAAAAATCAATATGCCGGACCGGAAATACAGGGCAAAACAATTGGTGTTATCGGATTGGGAGCCATTGGTGCAAAAACAGCCAACAATGCTTCAGCCCTCGGCATGAAAGTGATTGGTTATGACCCTTTTCTCACCGTAGATAATGCCATTCATATCACATCAAAAATAAAACTGGTAAATGCGATTGATAAACTTCTGGAAAAATCAGATTATATTTCATTACACCTTCCGCTTAACGAAGAAACTACTGAATTTGTAAATGAAAAGCTCATAAAAAAAATGAAGCCGGGCGTTCGGATACTTAACTTTTCCAGGGGTGAAATCGTAAGCAATAAAGATGTTTTGAAAGCCATACAGGAAAAAAAGATATCCTGCTATGTTACAGATTTTGCTGCACCCGAACTATTAAATCAGGAAGGTGTACTTGTCATTCCTCATCTTGGTGCATCAACACCTGAAGCTGAGGACAATTGTGCAGAAATGGCCTGCAATCAACTGGGGAATTTTATTCTGACAGGAAACATAATCAATTCTGTCAATTTGCCGGATGTCGTTATGCCAAAAAACAGCAAAACAAGACTCACCATCATCAATAAAAACATACCAAGTATTGTTGAAAAAATTACCGGAGCTCTTTCAAAAGGCAACATAAACATTCATGAAATGATCAATAAAAGCCGTGGCGACATTGCTTACAATATAATTGACACAGATCAGGATGTTGCAAAAGAAACAATTGATGAAATCAATAGTATTGAAGGAATCATCAGAGTACGAAAAATCGTTTCATAATTTTTTTATAAATAAA
>CAYSRH010000358.1:0-2769 GCA_964433245.1 uncultured Bacteroidales bacterium
ACCCTTACCATTGACGGCAACATTGAACTGATAAATGGCTCCCTGAACCAGCATATATACTCGATGTAGATGGAAAGATACGATGTGAAACATTAAAGGTTGATAAAAATGTGCCAGATGCTGATTATGTTTTTGAAGATGAATACCAATTGCCCGATATTGAAGAAATAGAAAAATTTGTAAAAATCAATAAACACCTGCCCGATGTACCTTCTGCAAATGAAATGAAAGAAAATGGTTACAATGTGGGGGAAATGGATGAAATACTCCTAAAAAAAATAGAAGAATTGACATTATATATTATTGAGCTTAATGAAGAAATAGAAAAACTTAAAAACCAAAAACAATAAATACCATGAAAACATACAAGCTACTTTTAATTTTAGTTCTCATCCTGGCCGCTTGCAACGATGAAGATATTTGCGAACATGGCACCGATGAAAACGGAAATTGCATAGAAGATACCGTAAACAACGACACCCTGTACCCTGATGATACACTAAACCCGGATGACACGATAGATCCCGGTGACACGCTATCCTATTTCGACACGATTTGCCAAAGTGAATTATGTGTGGGGGATGTTTTTGAGCTAAAATACGGCCATTGTACTACCATAATAGACAGTGCCAACAAAAAGAGTTTTGAGGTATGCTTTAGCGATGTGGAAGAAGGAAGGTGTTGGTGGGAAAATTGTTATTTGTGCGATTTAGGAGGTATAGCTTATATTTACATAGATTGGATAGATGAACAGTCAGATACGGTTTCGTTAACGCTGGAAATATGGGGATGCGATATAGGAAATGAGACAGTATGTAATTCAAGTTATTATACAGATACCTTAGATTACAGATTTTGTGTGATGAGGCTTTTGCCATACCCGGAATCTTCAAAGGAAGTAGTTGATTCAGACTACATTGCCAGGATTAAAATTGCTATACCATGAAACAGTTTATTCGCTTATTATTTATTGTGATGTTGCTATCAGCCATTACTTTAGTAGCACAGGAAGAATACTGTGGTACGGATTCCAATGTCCCTGATTTTTTACAGACGATACCTCAAAACCAACGCAAATCTTCAAAAGACCATTACCTGATAAATCTTCATGTACATACTATCCAGAAGTCTGATGGCTCCGGAGGAAGATCAATGGAAGATATAATGGGAGCGTTGAATATTCTGATAAACCATTTTGAACCGCATGGAATACAATTCTGCTTAAAAGGTATATATCCTATTAATGATAATACGGTTTATGAGTTAGTTATTGATCAATATAATCTTCATTTAAATGATATTTTACCAATTGGAACCAATTGTTACAATAAGGCAGACGGTATCAACATTTTTTTTGGAGTTCAGTTTAAAGATTACTGGGGCGGAGTAGCAAGTGGAATCCCTGGGACAACGGTTTTTTTAAGAAGAAATCTCGATATAACTTCTAATAGCATTTCTCATGAAGTTGGTCATTGTTTTGGTCTTTTCCATACTTTTCATGGGTTATGTAGAAATGAAGGTGGTTGTCCTGAATTAGTTGACGGTAGTAATTGTGATGTATGTGGAGATTTTGTTTGTGATACGCCAGCAGATCCCACCATAGGTAACAAAGATATATCTACATGTGAATGGAATGGTATTACATGTAATAATAATTCTAATACAGATGCAAATGGAGACCATTATCTGCCAGATCCGGCAAACCTTATGGCATATTCACCATCTTTATGCAGGGAATATTTCACGCAGGGTCAGGGTGAACGCATGCGCATTATGATTGCCAAATATCCTGAATTGCAATTGGTTATCAATACTGAGCATAAATATTTATCAAATATTACTTTTAATACTACTAATAAAGTTGTTGAAATTGAATCAGAGAAGTCAATAAATATTAGTAACACAACAATAGTCCATACGACTATGGAAATGAGAGCTGGAGATTCAATAGTGTTTTTACCAGGGACCTTAGTGGGGAATGGTTCAGATTTTATTGCATACACTGACACGAACATTGTTAATGAATGCATGCCGGTTAGTAAAGATAGAAAGAAGAAAAGCAGTATTTCTGCTTTAGATAATCGAAAAGAAATTCAGGATACAACGTGTTATGAAGACGAACCTCAATTATCTCCTGAGCCGATAGGGTTAGAAGTTTTTCCTAATCCTGCCCACGATGTACTTTATTTTCGGTATACTTTGCCCGGCTTAAGTACTGTAAGTATACAACTATTCAATGAAACAGGAAGTATCATTGATGTAATATATTCAGATATACTTCAGCAGGAAGGCACACATACTATCCAATACAATCTACCTGGTAATAAACAGGGGTTAATATTTTGCCGTTTAATAGTAAATAACTTACAGTCAGAAGAAACAAATCACTACATTGAAAAATTGATAATAGCAAAATAGCAATACTGGAATAATTGCTTTTTGAGGATTAGCTGGATATTTAAGCTTACAAAAAAAGCCGGTTCCTAATTTGCAATTGTGAATACTTGCAAGCGATAATCCAAAGATGGGAAATCCCATCCACCACAGTATGGGGGCGACTTGGAGTCACCCCCTGACTAACACCACCCACGACCTGTCAGCGTCAGCCACAGATGACCTGACAGCGTCAACACGAACCCCCGCCCCAACAGCACCAGCAAGAAGCAAAAAGGAAGCAGATGGTTACAATAATTTTATTATATTTATATTTCCAATGGTAAACCGTTTGATAACAAAGAAAAGAAGCACTCACTTTATATATTACAAAAT
>CAYSRH010000359.1:0-2747 GCA_964433245.1 uncultured Bacteroidales bacterium
ATGAAACAGACTATGTCTGAGATTAATATTGAGACACACACGCAGCTATGATTAAAATGTGTACCCAATCGAAAGTATGGTCGTAAATTTTAAACAGATGAAACCATTGGCAATCAAATGATTTTTAATTCTTTCAGGAACGATTCTGGCTTGCAAATGGAGAATTTACTGTATGAAATGTCATTATTTATAAAAAATTGTTTGCTATTTTGGTAAAATTACATTTCTTTGCATCAATAATTTTTCAATTTATATTAACTTAAAAATTAAAATTATGAGTGATGTTGCAGCTAAAGTAAAAGCTATTATCGTTGACAAGTTGGGTGTTGACGAAAATGAAGTAACCCCGGAAGCGAGTTTTACGAATGACCTCGGTGCCGATTCTTTGGATACTGTTGAATTAATTATGGAATTTGAAAAAGAATTTAATATCGGGATTCCTGATGATCAGGCTGAGAATATTGGGACTGTAGGAGAAGCTATCAAATACATTGAAGATAACATCAGCTAAGTTACCTGGTTCATCATCTAATTAAATCTATAATTATTTCATGGAGTTACGACGGGCAGTTATCACAGGATTAGGAGCAATGACACCAATAGGAAACAATGTTGAATCCTATTGGGAAGGATTGAAGAATGGTGTCAGTGGAACAAATCTTATTACACACTTTGACGCAAGCAAATTTAAAACGAGATTTGCCTGTGAGGTAAAAGATTTTAATGCCCTGGATCATTTTGACCGCAAAGAAGCAAGAAAAATGGATCTTTACGCCCAATATGCTATGGTTGCTGCAGAGGAAGCCATTAAAGACGCAAACTTCAACATGGACTCTTTGGACAACAACCGGGTCGGTGTTATTGTAGGTTCCGGCATTGGCGGTTTGATCACTTTTCAGGAAGAAAATATTGCCTATGCAAAAGGCGACTTTACTCCCCGCTTCAATCCTTTCTTTATTCCAAAAATGATCTCTGATATAGCTGCGGGTCATATCTCCATGAAATATGGTTTTCGCGGACCAAACTATGCTACAGTATCAGCATGTGCTACTTCAACACATGCCCTTATTGATGCCTTCAACCTAATCCGGCTGGGAAAAGCTGATGCTATCATAGCAGGAGGGGCAGAAGCCACAATTATTGATAGTGGCATTGGAGGTTTTAATGCCATGCATGCAATCTCCACAAACAATGAAGAATACCAGACAGCTTCAAGACCCTTTGATAAAACCCGCGATGGTTTTGTTATGGGTGAAGGAAGCGGAATATTGATCATTGAAGATTATGAACACGCTGTTCGTCGTGGTGCAAAAATATATGCGGAATTTGGTGGTGGCGGCATGACAGCTGATGCACACCACTTAACAGCACCTCATCCTGAGGGAGAAGGTGCATGCAGGGTAATGCAACTTGCCATGGAAGATGCCAGTCTTAAACCTGAAGATATTGATTATATCAATGTACATGGAACAGCAACACCCCTAGGAGATATCTCCGAAACCAAAGCCATTAAAAAAGTTTTTGGGGAAAATGCCTATAAGCTTAACATCAGTGCAACTAAGTCAATGACAGGACATTTGTTGGGTGCTGCCGGTGCAATAGAATCAATTGCTTCGATATTGGCTATGCAACACAATCTGATTCCTCCTACAATTAACTTTAAGGTTCCCGATCCCGAAATTGATCAAAAATTAAACCTTACAGTTAATAAAGCCCAACAAAAAGAAATGAAAGCAACAATGAGCAATACGTTTGGGTTTGGTGGGCATAATGCTTCTGTTATATTCAAAAAACTTGACGAATAAACTACGTGTTTGATTTCATAACAAAAATCAAGCTTGCAAAAAAATACTCCGAAAACATCAAACTCAAAAGGAGAATTCGAAAAATTACGGGATTTACTCCCCGAGATATCTTTCTCTACAAAACTTCCCTGATCCATAAATCTGTAGAAAAAGCTGTTGATGTTAACAATGAAAGACTTGAATTTCTTGGCGATGCAATACTGGATGCAATTGTTGCAGATTTTCTCTTTCGTACATTCAAAGACAAAGATGAAGGATTTCTTACAAAGCAAAAATCCAACATTGTCAAAAGGAAAAAAATGAATGATATTGCCACCAAAATAGAAATAGCCAAACTTGTCTCTTATAAAATATTAAACACCAATCATAAACATGTTTTCGGAAATGCTCTGGAAGCCTTTATCGGAGCTGTTTACCTTGACAGAGGGTATGAAAAAACCCGGCAATTCATTGAAAGCAGAATTATCAAACCCTTTGTGAACATTGAGCAAATTGATAAAGAAGATATTGATTTTAAAAGCCGGATCATTGAATGGGGACAAAAAAATAAAAAAGAAACAACATTTGATACTTATGAAAAATATACAGATATGGAAAAAACACCTACTTTTGCATCGTATGTACTTATAAATGGTGAAAAAATTGGAGAGGGTGAAGGAAAATCAAAAAAAGAGGCAGAGCAAATTGCATCGGAAAAAGCGTTGGATCAGATATCTTTTATACAAGAAAAAACCGATTAATAATCAAATACACTATTCTGACTAACTAAATAACCCTAAATAATTAATTGAAATGGCAAAAAAGGTAGTCAAATTAAAAATTGACAAAGAACAGGAAGAGAACTTCCTTGTCCTCGGACTGACTTCCTCTCAAAGTGATTTTAAACTTATCTGGGGATTTAACAAAGAATTCTCATTGCATTTTCAACGATGTAATGATCTC
>CAYSRH010000360.1:0-1353 GCA_964433245.1 uncultured Bacteroidales bacterium
ACTCAATTTGTTCTTTCTGATCCTCAGGACAAATAACCACACGATATGTATAATTTTTATAAAAAGTCACCTCAAAATAAACATCATCATTCCTCACAGGCACTTTAAAGTCCCTTTCATGTCTGATAAAATCATCGCTTATCAAACTTTTACAAGACTCCTGGGCAGGCAGAAAGAACGCCCAACAAAAGAAGAAGAGAAAGCCTGTAATTTTTTTTTGTGTCAATTTCATGATTTAGTTTGTCAACATATTTCTAAGGTTTGTTATCCTTTGCGTTAATCTGTTTAAATCATAATCATAAGTCATTGTTTTCGTTTCACTTGTAATTATGGCAGTACGTTCCTTGTGGTTCAGTTTGGGTTCATTATATTGTTGCTCAATATCTATGCAATCAAACTCATATGCAATATCGGTCAGCCGGTTAATAAGTTCGGTGAAATTTTCATTCTGGTTGTAATATGGAGCTAATAAACTGATCAGTTTTTCCAATGGATATTTTTGATTTATCAAGTGCATTTTTAATTCTTCGGATTGCACATTTGAAAAACTTCTAAAAGCGATGTGTACGCTTTCTATCCAACTTCCGGCAATAGCCAGAACTGCAACAGCTTCTTGGTTATTCTGCAATAAAAAATTATCAATTGACTTAAACATATCTGTGAGGATGACAATTATTGAGTCTTCGTTATTAAGGTTTCTTTCTATCCTCTGCATTGTATTTTCGTTTACAACATCAACAAGTTGAAGATCCTCTGCAAGTTGTTTGATTGTTATAAAATATTCCAAAGCCTGCTGTTTTTGATCAAATAATGACAAATATCCCATATCCGTTCCATAAATTCCAAGATTAACAGCTTTTTTGAAACTACTGCTATACTGATTAATGTTTGTAACAGGATTAATTAATTTTTCATCAAACTGAATGTTGTTTTGTTTAATTATCTGTGTCGTCTGATGTGCTGAAGGCATCACAAAAACGTTGGTTCGATAACGAAACATAAACGTTGACGAATCAGTCTCTATTGCCAATAAATCATCTTTCTCCTTCTCCGTTTTGCCTGTTGTATCACATGAGATAAAGAGACAAAAAACAAGGAAACAAAAAACATTCTTTAAACTGATCATTCATGATTCTTTTTAGCAGTTAACAACTTAACTTCATAAAGATAAAAAAATGATTCATTAATTGTATTTATTCCTGATATTTTTCCTTCGGTTCCATCACGAAATTACTAATTTTATAAATATTCTATTGTTTTTAACACAAAATAAAAGTGAAATTTTATGTACTTTTGCGAAATAAATACTGAGGACGTGGACCTGGAAAGGACGAGTTGAGATCTAAAGAGAGT
>CAYSRH010000360.1:1363-2745 GCA_964433245.1 uncultured Bacteroidales bacterium
AACACAAAAAAAACAAAAACTCCAATAGGGTATCATGTCAAAAGAAAAAGTAATTTTAGCATACAGTGGGGGATTAGACACTTCAATTATATTGGTTTGGCTCATTGAAAAGGGATACGATGTTGTTGCATACATTGCAGATGTCGGTCAAAAAGATAATTTTGAAGAGGCCAGACAAAAAGCTTTACAGCTGGGGGCATCAAAAGTTTATGTTGAAGACCTGAAAAAAGAACTTATTACAGATTATATTTTCCCGGCCATCAAAGCCAATGCCGTTTACGAAAGCCGGTATTTACTGGGAACTGCAATTGCCAGACCTATTATTGCAAAACGCCAGATAGAAATTGCTGAAAAAGAGAATGCCACTATCGTATCACATGGCGCAACAGGCAAAGGAAATGACCAGGTACGTTTTGAACTTGGCTATTACGCACTAAAACCTGACGTTAAAGTCTTTGCTCCCTGGAAAGACAAGATTTTTTTAGATCAGTTTAAAGGTCGCCCTGACATGTTAAAATATGCAGAAGACAAAAATATTCCGATCAAACAATCACTCAAAAAACCTTACAGTGAAGACGATAATCTGCTTCACATCTCCCATGAGGCAGGTGTGCTTGAAGATCCTTCCTATAAAGCAGACCCCTCGATGCTCACAAAGATGGTTATGCCCCAGGATGCTCCCGACAAAGAAACACATATTGCCATAGAATTTAAGGATGGCATTCCTGTTAATGTAATCAATAAGGATGACAAATCAAGTTATTCGGATCCTTTGGAGATGTTTCAATATCTAAACCGTATTGCAGGTGAGAATGGGATAGGCTTGCTGGACATGGTCGAAAACCGTTATGTGGGTCTTAAATCAAGAGGTGTATATGAAACACCGGGAGGCACAATTCTTTATGCTGCGCATCAGGATATAGAAGGCGTTGCCATGGACAGGGAAGTCATGCGATTAAGGGACGGGCTCTCTCCAAAATTTGCAGAACTTGTCTATAACGGGTTTTGGTTCAGTCCTGAAATGGATTTCATCATGGCAGCTATTAATAAATCACAGGAATACATTGATGGAACCGTCCATTTAACACTTTACAAGGGAAATGTTTTAATAGACGGACGTGAAAGCCCAACATCCCTGTATGATCAAAATCTTTCGAGTATGGATGTTGAGGGGGGATTTGACCAGAAAGACAGTGAAGGTTTTATTAAGATCAATGCTGTCCGTTTAATGGCACACCGGCAAATTATTGAAAAGGTTGACAAATAGGATTCTACCACGAACATTTATCTCTTCATCCTTAGGCTGAAACTTTAATGATGACTTGCAATTTATTTATATGTAGTTGACTATAGTTTATATGTTGCATTTTAGTTTTCAATCA
>CAYSRH010000361.1:0-2739 GCA_964433245.1 uncultured Bacteroidales bacterium
AAAAAATAAAAACAACTTTTTTACAAAAATTATTTTAAACCAAACAAAAATAATAACACAATAACACAAATAAAAACATTATTTATACTTTTTCGTTCATTTTTCTTTATTTTATTTTGTTTATATTATTTTTTTATTTAATTTTGTAATTGGAAAGCAATTTAAAACTAATAATTTATTTAAAAATGAAAAAATCAAAATTAGAGTACATTTGGCTGGACGGGAACCTGCCTACTCAAAAAATGAGAAGTAAGACAAAAGTAGTAAGTGATTTTAGTGGAAAATTAGATGATTGTCCTTTATGGTCATTCGATGGTTCTTCAACAAATCAGGCTGACGGTGGTTCTTCTGATTGTGTTTTAAAACCCGTCAATATTTTTGTTGATCCCGACAGAAAAAACGCTTACCTCGTAATGTGCGAAGTAATGAACGCTGATGGATCTCCTCACGAAACAAACGGGAGAGCGACCATTGACGATGATGATTCCGATTTTTGGTTTGGCTTTGAACAGGAATATGTTCTATGGGACGTAGAACATCATACACCTCTGGGATTTCCTGCTCCGGGATATTTTCCTGCACCACAAGGTCCTTACTATTGCTCTGTCGGAACTGAATACAATGTCGGACGGGAAATAGCAGAAAAGCACCTGGATATTTGCATTGAAGCAGGACTCAATATTGAAGGAATAAACGCAGAAGTGATGAAAGGTCAGTGGGAATATCAAATATTTGCAAAAGGAGCAAGAGAAGCCGGTGATCAAATATGGGTAGCCCGCTACATGTTAGAAAGGATTGGTGAAGAATACGGTGTGCGAATCAACCTTGATCCTAAACCTGTAGGTGGAGATTGGAATGGCACCGGAATGCATGCCAACTTTTCTAATAGCAAATTAAGAACCTGTGGGTCTAAAGAAACCTATGAAAAGATATGCGAAGCCTTTAGGCCTCTCGTTCAGGAACACATAGATGTATATGGACCTAACAACGACCAAAGACTTACCGGAGAACATGAAACTGCACGTATAGATCAATTTAGTTATGGGGTTTCTGACCGTGGCGCTTCTATCAGGATACCTATCGGAACAGTTGAAAAAGGATACAAAGGCTGGCTTGAAGACAGGCGTCCTGCTTCCAACGCAGATCCCTACAAAGTTGCATCACGAATCATTAAAACAGTAAAATCTGCAAAAGTATAATTAATTGTCCTCGCAATTCACAAAATGTAAAAAAAGGAGTTCCTGTAATGGGAACTCTTTTTTCATTCAATTTACCTGTACCATAATCCATATTACATATTTATAATTTCTAACTTTGCATTGATTTTATTTATTTTTCTGTTTTTAAGAAATTTTATGCATACAATAGACTACTCAAAATTAAAAGGTGCTATCATTGATATGGATGGTGTTATTACCAAAACAATACTTATCCATACCCGTGCATGGAAGATGATGTTTGATGAATACCTGAACAAAAAGAATAAAAATGAAAAAAAACAGTATCCTTTGATGCGTGTTGTAAAGGATTATGCACCACACATTGACGGTGTTTCAAGAAACAACGGAGTAAAAAACTTTCTGGCATCAAGAGGAATCGTAATACCGGAAGGAAGTCATCATGACCCGCCGGGAAAAGAAACAATCTGGGGTTTGGGTAATAAAAAATTCTATTATTTTAAAAAAATTATTGAGACAGAGGGGATTGAAACATATCCCAATGCCATAAAAAAAGTAAAGGAATGGAAAGATATGGGATTGAAAACTGCCCTGATTTCATCAAGCCATACAACAGAATTGGTCCTCACAAAAGCAGGACTAATTGATCTTTTTGATAAAATAGTTGACGGAGAAATATCTTACCGAAAAAAATTACGCGGAAAACCTTCTCCTGATATTTATTATGAAGCAGCAAAACAAATAGAATTACAAGCCCACGAATGTTTGGTTGTCGAAGACTCTATATTAGGTGTGGCAGCTGCCAAAAGAGGTCGGTTTAATTTGGTCATCGGTATCGATCGGCAAGGAAAAGAAGAAGCGCTACTTAAATTTGGAGCGGATATTGTTGTGTCTAATATGGACGAATTGAATTAACGACATAAATTATTATTTTGAAAAATCAAATCAATGCACAACATAAATATTCAGGATTACAACTACCTTCTCCCCGAAGATAAAATTGCCAGATACCCCCTTGAAAAACGTGACACATCAAAACTTTTGGTTTTTAACAAGTCCAATAACACAATACAAAAAGATTACTTTTTTAACATTATAGACCACTTGCCGGAGAAGTCATTGCTTGTCTTTAATAACACAAAAGTTATTCCGGCCAGATTGATTTTTCAAAAAGCAAGCGGTGCATCTATCGAAATATTCTGTCTTGAACCCCATTCTCCCAAACAATACGAAGATGCAATGAATGCCAGAGGAAAAAGCTCCTGGGTTTGTATGATCGGTAATGCAAAAAAATGGAAAGATGAAACAATAACAAATACAATTCACCTAAAAAAAAACAAGACAAGGATTACCGCAAGAAAAACAGGGATTCAAAAAGAAGAAAAACACATCATCGTTTTTGAGTGGGATGCTGACATATCCTTTGCCGAAATGATCGAATATGTTGGTCAGGTTCCTATCCCCCCTTATTTAAAAAGACAAAGTGAAGCCATTGACAAGATCCGCTATCAGAGATCGGAAGAGCACACGTCTGAACTCCAGTCACGTGAAACGATCTCGT
>CAYSRH010000362.1:0-2738 GCA_964433245.1 uncultured Bacteroidales bacterium
CCGTTAAAACAGGGACAAAATTTTCTTCCCGCAGGCGGTTGTCTTCGATGTTGGATATAGACTGACTGAAAGGACCGGTAGAAGCTTTGAATTTGCTATTAGGGTTACATGCTGATGATCTGGTGATGGCCACCTGATAATATGAACGAATGTCAGAAGGTGCATAAAGGTCAGTAAATGAATTAATACTGGAAGGAAGAGAAGCAATTAGTGACATATTATTTATAGAGGTTCCTCTGTAAATGTGGTAAGTGGTAAGATCAAAGCCTTCGTAATCATTCCATTCTAATTGGAAAGTACCGGCATCCTGCCCCGGGCTGACTTGTAAGTGTATCGTTTTGTGGTGCTGGCTTAGCCTTGATTCTAAAGCATTAGCGTTGATACATGAAATTTTATATCTGTCGGCTCTTGTTTTTGGGTTGGATGCAGTGTCTATAAATACGCTGTTGCTGTCATAGGGAACACTTCCGATCTTAGTATATTCGGCTGCTACATCAGATTCTTTATAGATATTATAGCTTGCAGTTCCTTCACCGGGTGTTTTTTCCCAGGTAATAAGGTTGTTGCCTGAATTTCGGTCTACAGTTACCATACAAATAGATTCATCCTGAAAAACCTGGTTGATAGACCCTTCTGTTCCTGTGACGAAAACGTAAACATCAATTCTTTGCCTGTCAGAAGTGGAATTGTCTTCATCTACATCATAACCACAAATAGCATAACCCCCGTTGCCTGTTTCGCAAAGGGCTTTGCCGGCTGCCTGAGATGTATTCTTTTCGTGGTGTGTTTCCCATAAGACATTGCCATTGACATCCATTTTTAAAAGGAGAGCTTCGTATGTCCAATTCTTTTTTTCGGTATTATAAACGCCCGTATATCCGGTTAAGACAAGATGATTGTCAGAGGATTTTATGATCTCTCTGGCAAAGAAGGAGCGGAAATCTTTATGATATGTTTTCTCCCATAATACATTCCCTGTTGGACTAATTTTAACATAAAAAAGATCATTGTAGTTGTAATTAGCTGTATCTTTTTTATGGCCAACAGCTACAAAGTTTCCATCAGAAGTGGCTGTGATTCCTGTTTGCCTGTAATATGTATCTGTAATGTCAAATGTTTTTTCAAATAAGATGTTCCCATCTGTATCAATTTTGATAACAGAAAGAAAAATGTTGCCGCTTGAACGGTTCTTTTTGTAAATTGATATAATAAATTCCCCACCGCTTGTTTTTGCTATATCAGAACGAGATACAAAGTAATAATTAGGGTCAAAGATGGTTTTTTCCATGAGGATATTTCCGTCAGCATTCATTTTAATAATATATAAGCTATCATTGTTTTCACCAATTAACATAAGGTTGTTTGCATCGTCTTCAATTCCGCAATATGGCCATTTTTTATCGCTTGTATTACCCCATTTGTTAGTCCAAATAGTATCACCATTTTCATTAAGCTTGATAACATAAGCATTAATCCAGGAGTTGTCCAATTCATAGGTTTGTCCAACTAATACATGGTTTCCGTCTGAGGTTTGAATCATATCAGAGGCAAAATCATTTTGTGGGGTACCGTAGTTTTTTTCCCATTTAATTTTCCCCATAGCATCGAGCCTCATAAAAAGAAAATCTCTACCTCCGTATGTGTTGCTTTCTGTTGATCCTGCTATAAGGTAACCCCCGTCACAAAGTTGAGTTATGCTGTTTCCTACCTCATTTTTTTTATAACCGTAAGTTTTTTCCCAGTTAAAATTATTTGTTTTAGAGTAAGGCATGGTAAAACGGACTTCTTCATCCCAGTTAAAGAGGCCACCTTTTTTTACCGTATCGCAGGGCGTTTCAACCAGATAATATCCGTTCCCGTCAAGGCAACAAATGCCGTCACCATAGTCATCCCATATTGTAAAAAGTAAATTTTCCCCGCCTTTTATACATACCTTGTTGATATATAATTCCCCTGTATCCAAAGATTGATAAGGTCCCCCGGAATCATAAACATGCGTTTCTTTGGTGTCGGTAAGAAACCATGTTGTTTCATTACCAAATTTATCTGTTTTAAGGGTAATGGTGAGTTTTGTTTCATCTCCGGCACATTGCATATAGGCAGGGTCGGGTTTTATTTCGGTTTCCCCGGTTATTTCATGAGGGGTCTCTCCATATTCATCACCAGATATATAATATTGTATTTTTTGATTGCCTGAGACGGATGGTGAAATGGTTACGTTTACAAAGAAATTGTATAATTCTACGTTTTCAAAGGCCTCTATACCACCTATATAATTATTGTTATCTCCCCAGGAAATGGTCTGGCTGCTAAAATCTGATATGGTTTCTGAACCGATAGAATCAGAGGCAGAATTAATGGTAAATCCTGCTGGAAAAATAAGCGATAGAGAGTCGGCATATTCAATGTCAGGCGTGGATAATTGCATGATAAAGTTCATATTCATAGTTGTGTCTGATACATATTTTGTATTGCAGGAAATATATCCTTGAAGTGTTTTGAAATTACTTGAATAACTGAGATTATATGTTATTATTAAAAGGGTGACTAAGTAAATTTTTCTCATGAGTTTCAAATTAAGTTAGTACATAAATTCTGCGATTTATAAATTCACTATCCCTATTCATCCCGCTTGGTAAAAAAAAAAGCTTATTATTTAGGGCAGGAGGCTAAGAATAATTTTTTTCTGTGGTTTTCGTAGCGTTTTTCCATAAATACTGACGTTTTGATGTCATTTT
>CAYSRH010000363.1:0-2725 GCA_964433245.1 uncultured Bacteroidales bacterium
AGCTCTTCGTGATAGATAAGGTATGACTCGCGTATCCCGATATTCGGATAATTCAGTGCTTTGTGTATCGCATGGGGTTCTGTTTCCACCCACTTTCCATTTTCCCAGTATTTTCCTTTTTGTGTTACCTCACGGATATTAATTTCCGGATTAAAGTTTGTTGCAAAAGGTTTTCCATGGTCTCCTGCATTACAATCAACAATATCAAGGTAATGGATCTCATCAAAATGATGTTTGGCTGCATATGCTGTAAAAACACCGGTAACTCCCGGATCAAAACCACATCCCAGTATGGCTGTAATTCCTGCATTCTGAAAGCGTTTTTGGTATGCCCACTGCCAGCTGTACTCAAACTTAGCTTCATCAATGGGCTCATAATTTGCTGTGTCAAGGTAGCTGACTTTTGTCTCAAGGCAGGCATCCATTATGGGCAAATCCTGATAGGGCAATGCCACATTAATAAGCAGATCCGGTTTAAAAGATTTGATCAGCCTTGCTACTTCTTCTGTTTTATCAGCATTGACCTGTGCCGTAGTAAAACGATCAGAACCTTTGGCTCCAATTGATTTTACTATTGCATCGCATTTTGATTTGGTGCGACTGGCCAATAATACACGCCCAAACACATCAGGCAAAGCCGCCATCTTATGAGCCACAACAGTACCGACACCACCGGCACCAATAAGTAGTACACTTCCCATGATTACCTGTTCGTTTAATTATCATTAAGTTTCAATACTGCAAGAAAGGCTTCCTGAGGCACATCTACACGTCCTATCTGCCGCATTTTCTTTTTTCCGGCCTTTTGTTTTTCCAACAATTTACGTTTTCTCGTGATATCACCACCATAACATTTGGCTGTTACGTCTTTCCTCACGGCCTTTACTGTTTCACGTGCAATAATTTTACTTCCTACGGAAGCTTGTATGGCAATATCAAATTGTTGCCGGGGGATCAATTCACGTAATTTACTGCACATCTTTTTTCCCAGTGGATAAGCATTGTCTGTATGAATAAGGGTACTTAATGCATCTACGCTTTCACCATTCAGGAGAATATCCAGTTTCACTAATTTTGCAGTACGATAATCTGTAACAGCATAGTCCAAAGATGCATATCCTTTAGAAATACTCTTCAAACGATCATAAAAATCAAAAACAATTTCTGAAAGGGGCATTTCAAATGTCACCTCAACACGATTGTTCGCCAGGTATATTTGATTTTGTACTTCACCTCTTTTTTCAATACAAAGGGTCATGATAGGTCCAATGTAATCCGACACAGTAATGATTTGTGCACGAATAAAGGGCTCTTCGATATGTTTTATGTACTTGCCTTCCGGGAGACCTGAGGGATTATGAACTTCCATCATTTCACCCTTCAGTGTATGTACCCGGTAAGACACATTAGGCACAGTTGTAATACAGTCAATCTCAAATTCACGGTCAAGCCTTTCCTGCACAATTTCGAGGTGTAAAAGACCCAGAAAACCACAACGGAATCCAAATCCAAGAGCTGCGGAGGATTCAGGTTCAAAGGTGAGGGATGCATCATTGAGTTGCAGTTTTTCCAAAGATGTCCGTAAATCTTCATAATCATCAGTTGACACAGGATAAATACCGGCAAAAACCATGGATTTCACATTTTCAAATCCTTCGATGGCTTTGTCACAAGGATTTTCCACATGGGTGATGGTGTCACCTACTTTTACTTCTTTTGCATTTTTTATTCCGGAAATAATATAGCCAACATCACCAGCACTTACATGGTCAAGCGGTTCCGGCTTAAACTTCATTGCCCCGATTTCATCAGCTTCATATTGTTTTCCTGTATTTACAAATTGTACAAGGTCCCGCTTTTTTAAGGCTCCGTTAAATATACGATAATAAGCCACAATTCCCCGGAAAGGATTAAATACAGAATCAAAGATAAGTGCCTGCAATGGTGCATTTGGATCACCCTCGGGAGCAGGTATCCGGTTTATAATCGCATCGAGAATGAGATCAAGCCCCTCTCCTGTTTTTGCTGAAGCCAATAATACTGAATCCCGGTCACATCCGAGGAGATCAACGATTTCATCTTTCACCTCATCAGGTTTGGCGGCATCCATATCAATCTTATTGATGACAGGGATAATCTCAAGGTCATGGTCTATGGCCATGTATAGATTTGCAATTGTCTGGGCTTGTATTCCTTGTGAAGCATCCACGATCAATAATGCCCCCTCACAAGCAGCTATGGATCTTGACACTTCGTATGAAAAATCAACATGTCCCGGTGTATCAATCAAATTCAGATCATATTGTACCCCATCCCTTTCATACTGCATCTTAATGGCATGAGATTTTATGGTGATACCTCTTTCCCTTTCCAGGTCCATATCATCAAGTGCCTGCTCCTGAAAATCACGTTCCGGAATTGAGTTTGTCATTTGCAGAAGTCGATCTGCCAAAGTGCTTTTCCCATGATCTATATGCGCAATAATGCAAAAATTCCTTATGTTCTTCATATACGTCCAAATTTACCGGACAAACCTACTGAAAATTCTTTACATTACAGTGTGCATAATTAAGTAATCTACCATAATATCATCGCTCCGCAACTTTTTAAGTCCTTTCAGGGACGACATTATGGCAGAATTTTGTTTAATCAAAAATTCAGAGCCCCGTAGGGTGCGACATTATATCAATAAGCTGTCAAAACAGTTCCGGCAGCAATGCCTGCT
>CAYSRH010000364.1:0-2714 GCA_964433245.1 uncultured Bacteroidales bacterium
ACTATTTTTACGCATTTTCAGCTAATGCGGTATCCCCTGCGCACATAGGCAAGAGCAGAGTTGGAGTTGTGACTTCGAGGGCTCAGCCACCGAGCTTCAATAAACCACACGTAACAACTGTTATGTAGCGGAGTCGTGGTCGATTCAACGGTTCAACGATTCAACAAAAATTCAGTATCGCCCTTTCGCATCATCGCATCAACTCCTCATCGCCCCTTCGCTTAAGTCTCTCAGTTCTCTTCGTTCGCTAAAGTCATCCTCGCATAAACACGCTGACACTTGGTTGGCAAATGTCCATTTGCCCCTACGTGTTCATTCGGTAACTTGGTAACCAACAAAAAAATACCGAATTCTGTCTTCTGAATTCAACTATTTGACTGCTTTATTTTTGATATATTTGTTGAAGAGCTGGTTGATGGACCCCGGTTCGCCGATGACTGTCAGTACATCAAATTCTTTCAATACCGTATCTCCGTGTGGAGTAAAGGTGTCACCATCACGTTCGACCAGGGCAACCAGCACATCACCGGGGAAGCGGATATCTTTGAGTTCTTTGTTGATCATGTCGGATTGTATGCTGCCGGGAAGAAGCTGTATGGTAATAAACCTTTCGTTATGCAGCAGGTATTCTTTGACTCTTCTGTGGCTGGTGAAACCCAGCATGCTTTCAACGAAATTTTCCCGTTCCACAATATCAATGAGCCGGGAAAGCATCCGCAATTGTTGGCGGGATTCTTTTGTCGGGTTGATCAGGAAGAAAAATACTTTGATGTAATCTTCGGATGAAATACCTCCTTTATCTATTGGTTTCTGTATTCCTTTTTTACATAGTACGATATGCAATGAGGGGTGGTCAATGCCTTCGTGCTTGGCATAAAGGATTGATACTTCCGGGATGATCAGTGCAGGCTCTATGCCTGAGATGGTTAAAAATTCATTCACCAGCACATCTTTTGACACATGCATTTCAGTAGAAAAAAGGTCAGATACATGATTGACCAGTTCATCAAAGTCCATTTGTCTTTTCATGGTGGATATTCTCGCCCTTGTAATGGTCTCATCGAAGGGATCCCCCTGCCGGAGTCCTTTTTCTTTGATGATGACCATAAATTCGTTTTCCAGATCAGCATATTGATATTTGCCCAGCAATGCAAACCAGTGAAAGATAGCCCCTTCGCGTTTTACGCGTGTGCGTCCGTAATAATGATACCAAAAAACAGCGATCAGGGTAATACCGGCACTGAAGAAGATTGCAAGCCATCCCATGTAGGCGATCAGTACGATAGAGATAATGATCCCTGTGATCTGCATACCCGGATATAGTGGAGACCGGTATCCCGGATCGTAGGATTCGATGTTGCTTTTTCTGAAGACGATCACGGAAAAATTGATGAGCATAAATATCATCA
The DNA here is from genome assembly GCA_964433245.1 of uncultured Bacteroidales bacterium. Taxonomy (GTDB): domain Bacteria; phylum Bacteroidota; class Bacteroidia; order Bacteroidales; family JBBRXJ01; genus CAYSRH01. Next base: position 1,410 of record CAYSRH010000364.1, read on the forward strand.
GTATAAAAGTACTCGCAAGTTTGGCGATGCCTTCTTCTGATAAAACAAGAATGAATAGTAAGATAAGTGCTGTTGTCAGCAGAATGGAAATCACAGGCGTACCGTTTTTTCCTACTTTGGAAAGGAATGGCGGTAATAATTTATCACGTCCCATAGCAAAAGGGTAGCGGGACGAAGATAACAATCCGGCGTTTCCTGTGGAAGCAAAAGCAGCCATTGCTGCACCTATCATTAAATATGTTGCCAGTTCTCCGGGCATCCATGTTAAAAGTTGTTGAACTGCAGTAGCAGCCGGAGCGAGGTCTCCAGCAAATTCCGAAGGGTCAATGAGTGCTACCATAATAAAGACACCCAAAGAATAGACAAGACCTGTAACAATGAGCGACAAAAGCATTCCGAGGGGAATATTACGTTCCGGGTTTTTGATCTCTTCTGCCACACTTGCTATTTGCGTAACACCGAGATAGGCCACAAAAACAAATCCAACGGTGGCGATAAACCCTTCAATTCCTCCGGTAAAGAAAGGCGTGATGTGTTTTTTTACGTCACTTATTTCTGTGCCGGGAGAAAATAATACATTATACAAGCCGTCAATAACAAAAAGCCCCAATACGATCATAAGGAAAGAGACAAAAAAGTTTTGAAATTTTGTTGTTTTTTTTGCTCCGATCAGATTAAGACTCAGAAAGAAAAGTGTAGCGGCAATGGCAATTGTTTGTACAGGAACATCCCAGAAAAATGCTGCATAGGCTCCAATACCAACAATAGCGAAAGCTGTTTTAAATAAGAGGGCAAAGTATGTTCCCAGTCCGCCAATGGTACCCATAAGAGGACCCAGACTACGGTCAAGGAAGAAATATGCACCCCCGGATCTTGGTAGGGCTGTGCCGATTTCGGCCATGCTGAATACAGCAGGGAGAATAAGAAAACCGGCAACAAGGTAAGCTAAAAATACCGATGGACCTGTGAGCTGCGAAGCAATACCGGGCAAAAGAAAGAAGCCGGAACTGAACATGGCGCCGGTGCTGATGCAAAACACATCAAATAAGCCCAATTCTTTATTTAAGCTGTTTTTTTTTGCCATTTACAGTAATGCTATGATAGAATCAAATGTTTGTGTCTAAAGATAGTATTTTTTTCTGATATAAGAAGTTGAAACAGACCATGTCTGAAATTAATATTGAGACACACACGCAGCTATGATTAAAATGTGTACCCAATCGAAAGTATGGTCGTAAATTTTAAACAGTTGAAACAGACCATGTCTGAAATTAATATTGAGACACACACGTAGCTATGATTAAA
>CAYSRH010000365.1:0-2703 GCA_964433245.1 uncultured Bacteroidales bacterium
AAAAAGAAAAATATATCCAACAAGAACAATTACGCAGGCAAAAAATCATTATTCTTTTTGCCATCACAGGATTCTTTTTTATGGTCTTGCTGGCTTTTCTGATATATCGAAATTACAAATCCAAACTCAGGGCAAACCGTCTTCTTTCAGCCCAAAACGAAGAGATTATAAACAAAAGCCGGATCATTGAACAACAAAATACAGAACTTGAAAAACAACGGGACCTCGCAAATGAACAGCGGGATAAGCTATCACGACAAAAGAAGATGATTACCGACAGCATCGAATATGCAAAAAGAATTCAGAATGCAATACTACCTCAAGAGAAGCTAACAAAAAGTATTCTGCCGGAACATTTCATCCTTTACAAACCAAGAGATATCGTTAGTGGTGATTTTTACTGGATTTCTAAAAAAGAAAACCGCCTTTACATTGCTGCTGTGGACTGCACCGGACACGGAGTTCCTGGAGCTTTTATGAGCATGCTGGGTGTTGCTTTTCTGAACGAAATTATAAACAAAGGAAATGTTTCCAATGCAAACGAAATATTAAATCAGCTCAGGTTACATATTATCGAAGCACTTCATCAATCAGAAGAGGCAAGTTCATCAAAAGACGGAATGGACATTGCGCTATGTATTATTAATAATGACAAGAAAGAATTGGAATTTGCAGGGGCAAACCTCCCTCTCTACATTATTTCGAACAATCAATTATCAGAGATCAAAGGAGATAGAATGCCTATCGGAATTTATTCAACAAAGACCCGTACATCCTTTACCAATCATATATTACCTTACCAATCCAATGATCTTCTTTATTTATTTTCAGATGGATATGTTGACCAGTTTGGCGGGGATAAAAAAGAAAAATTCAAAAAGAAAAACCTGCAAAAACTATTGACAGATATTTATAAAGAACCTATTCCAAAACAAAAAGAAATACTCTGTCATACTCTATCTAAATGGCAGGGAAATCTTTCTCAAATTGATGACATTCTGTTGATTGGTATTAAACTGCCCTGATCAAGAAAAACATACTGAATTGAGTTATGTTCAGGACAACGCCTATCTGGCACAATGTTGTCATTCTAAAAAATCAGAGGAAAAAGCATGTGATAAAAAGAAGAAGAAAGGAGACGACAAAAGTTAAGAAGCAAGTCAAAACCTTAGTGTTTGCCTGCAATCATGTTAAGTGCCGAACCGGCTTTAAACCATTCAATCTGACTTTTATTGTAGGTATGTTTTAATGCTATCTGTTCGTCCTTGCCGTTGGCATGATGAACAAGCAAGGTAAGTGGTTTGTCCGGGAGAAAATCATTCAATCCAATGATGTCGAATTGATCATTCTCCCGGATTTTATCATAATCTGCTTTATCTGCAAAGGTCAATGCCAACACGCCCTGTTTTTTTAAATTTGTTTCATGTATTCTGGCAAAGGATTTCACAATAACAGCCTTTACTCCCATAAACCGGGGTTCCATAGCAGCATGTTCCCGGGAAGAACCTTCTCCATAATTTTCATCACCCACAACAATTGACCCTTTTCCTGTTTCACGATATTGTTTCGCCAATTCAGGAACGGTCTGATATTCTCCTGTGATTATATTTTTAACCAGATTACTTTTCTCATTGAAAGCATTCACTGCTCCAATCAGCAGATTTTGGGAAATATTTTCAAGATGCCCGCGATATTTCAGCCACGGACCGGCCATTGAAATATGGTCTGTTGTACATTTTCCAAGCACCTTGATAAGAAGATAAGCCCCTTTTATATCTTTGCCATCCCAGGGGTTAAAAGGAGATAAAAGTTGTAATCTGTCAGAATCCGGCTTCACAGCGACCTGGATAGAAAATCCATCTTGTGCCGGTTCCTGATATCCTGCATCTTTAACTTCGTATCCGTTTTTCGGAAGCTCATCTCCACGAGGTTCCATTAATTTTACTTCCTCTCCGTTTTCATTGCTTATCGTATCAGTTATTGGATTAAAGGTCAGCTTTCCGGCGACAGACAATGCTGCCACCATTTCAGGAGAAGCTACAAAAGCATGTGTGTCAGGATTCCCATCAGCTCGTTTTGCGAAATTCCTGTTAAATGAATGAATAATAGAATTAGGACCCATAGTTTCAGCATCTACCCTATCCCATTGTCCAATACAAGGACCACAGGCATTTGCAAAAACAACAGCCCCTGCTTTTTCAAAGATATCAATCAGCCCGTCTCTTTCTGCCGTATATCGCACCTGCTCAGAACCCGGATTGATAATTAATTGTGATTTTATCTTCAATCCTTTCTCCATTGCATCTTTTAAAACCGAAGCAGCCCTTGCCATGTCTTCATAAGAAGAATTGGTACATGAACCTATGAGTCCCACTTTAAGTTCCTCAGGATAATTATTCTCCTGCACAGCATCCTTCATCTGCGAAACAGACCAGGCTTTATCAGGCGTAAAAGGTCCGTTGATATGAGGTTCCAATGCATTCAGGTTGATCTCAATTACTTCATCAAAGTATTTTTCCGGATCATCATATACTTCTTTATCTCCTGTTAAATAAAAATCCATTTTGTCAGCTTTCTCAGCTACTTCGGCACGTCCTGTCACCCTGAGGTATTCTGACATTTTTACATCATATCCAAATACCGAACAAGTAGCCCCTACCTCTGCTCCCATGTTGCATATTGTGGCTTTTCCTGTACAGGAAA
>CAYSRH010000366.1:0-2695 GCA_964433245.1 uncultured Bacteroidales bacterium
ATATTTGTTTTTTGAAAGAAAGGAGTTAATAGAAGTCCCCTTAAATCCCAAGACACCTTTTAATTTTACAAAGTTAATAAATTGCTATCTTTATTAGATATCATTAACTGCTTGTCCACAAAAAGCAAGTGTAAAATATTATGGCAAATTAAATTATTTAGATTTCTCACTTCGTTCGAAATGACAAACAGTTATTTAGTTATTAGGGATGAGGGAGGGTTGGGAGTCGGCGAAGCCGACTCCCAACCCTCCCTCATCCCTATCTATTTTTAAACGTGTCATTCTGAGCGAAGCGAAGAATCTATAAGCATAATACGCAGAAGGGTGAAATAAACAATAACTGCGAAATTTATATTTCTTTCTTAAATGCATTTACTTGCTTTTTGTGGACAAGCAGTTTATTTTATTACACACCCCTAATCATTTTTTGTTGATATAGCAGCTAATATAATACTGTTTAATTTTGATTCTTCAGAATCCGATCTGGATGTGAGGACAACAGGAGCTGCGGCCCCCAGTATAATACCTGCCAGCTTTGCCTTACCAAACCAGACAAGGGCTTTGTAAAGCACATTACCGGTTTCAATGTTTGGTAATAAAAGCAAATCGGTATCACCTGCTACTTCACTTTTAATTCCTTTGTGATGAGCGCTTTCGCTGCTAACAACATTGTCAAAGGCAAGTGGTCCGTCAACCATGCAATTCTTTATCTGTCCTCTTTGAGCCATTTTTGATATAAGCGCTGCATCAAGGGTAGCCTGCATATTTTGATGTACCATTTCCACAGCGCCCAAAATAGCAACTTTAGGATTCGATATGCCAATCGTGTTCAGGCATTCAACTGCATTTTCCAAAATGCCAATTTTTTCAGTCAAATTGGGCGCTATATTCATAGCCACATCTGTCAATCCAAATAACTTATGGTATTCATCTGCTTCAAAAAGGGCAAAATGAGAAATAATGTTTTTTGAACGCAGTCCATAATCACGGTTCAACACAGCTTTCATCAGTACTGTGGTTCCGACATATCCTTTCATCAGGATATCAGCCTTACCATCATGAACGAGCCTGACAGACTTTTCGACTGCCTTTTGATCATCCGGTTCGTTTATAACTTCTGCTTTATCCAAATCAAAGCATGTTCTTGATGCCAATTCTATAATCTCCTTTTTCTTCCCGACAAAAACAGGTTCAATAACATTCTGTTTTGATGCTTCGCATACCGCCTCAAGTGCGCTTAAATCATGGGCAACAGAAAGAACAAGTCTTTTTTTTCTTTTTTGAGAACAGGCCAAATCATATAACTGTGATATTTTTGTGAACATAATTCCGGTATTTCTTTTATTCAGATTTCATTTCTGATACAATGGCCAGCGTGTCATTTGCTATCACGAGTTCCTCATTTGTTGGCACTACAATCACTTTCACTTTCGAAGAATCCTTGGTTATTGTGACCTCCTGACCTCTTACACCGTCATTCTTTTTATTATCAAAATCAATACCAAGAAATTCAAAGTCTTTACAAATATCTTCCCTGATTTCCGGGCCGTTTTCACCTATACCACCAGCAAAAACAATAATATCAACACCTTTAAGTGCAGCTGCGTAAGCCCCGATATATTTTCTGATTCTATATGCGTACATTCTCAAAGCAAGCTGAGATCGCTTATTATCTTTAGATCCAGCAGATGTTTCTATTTCGCGCATATCCGATGAAACACCTGTAATTCCGAGCATACCGCTATGTTTATTCAAAAGAGTGTTGGCTGCATGAATCCCAATCTTTTCCTTTTCCATAATGTAGGTTAGTACACCTAAATCCATATCACCGGAACGCGTACCCATAATTAATCCTTCAAGCGGGGTTAGTCCCATAGATGTATCAACACACCTCCCATTATGTATGGCAGCAATTGATGCCCCATTTCCGAGATGGCAGGTGATCATTTTTTGTGTGTTGATATCAACACCCAGGACTTCACAAGCCCTTTTGGAAATATATCTGTGGCTTGTGCCGTGAAAGCCATAACGTCTAATAGCATGCTTTTTATACAAGGAATAAGGAATTGCATACATATATGCATAATCAGGCATCGTTTGATGGAAAGCTGTGTCAAAAACAGCAACCTGCGGAACATTAGACAACAATAGTTCGATGGCTTCAATCCCTTTCAAATTTGGTGGATTATGAAGTGGTGCCAGGTCAATAACACGCTCAATAGCCTGTTTTACCTCCGGTGTAGTTAACATACTCATGTTGAATTCCTCCCCGCCATGGACAACACGGTGGCCCACTGCTTCTATATCATCCAGTGATTTAAGGCAACCGTGCTTATCGCTGGTCAGGACACCCAGCACATATTCTATACCGGTCTGATGATCTATCACCTCGCCTTCAAACCTGATTTTTTCACCATTATTTTTCTCATGTCGCAGGAAAGCCCCCTGCATTCCAACTTTTTCAACAACACCCTGGGCCAGTACAACCTTAGAGGCCATGTTGAACAATTTATATTTTATTGAAGAACTGCCACAGTTTAATACAAGAATTTTCATGTTTCTATGATTCTTTTAATTTTATTACTTAATTCTACTCACATACACTACAATGGTGTAAATATGTTTTTACTTTTTAAAAACGTGAATTTTATTCACGTTTTTTATTTTATCCAAAGTATCGTTTTCCACGATTACA
>CAYSRH010000367.1:0-2692 GCA_964433245.1 uncultured Bacteroidales bacterium
AAAAACTGAAGATCAACGTGTAAGGAACGGAAAGCAATGAACAATGAACAATGAACAATGAAAAATGAAAAATTAATAGAGAAGCTCAGTGGCTCAGGGGCACAGAAGCTCAGGAGCGCAGAAATTCAAAATTTAGAATTAAGAATTTAGAATTTAAATCCCAGCACCCTAACACCGATACACCGATACACCTAACAATACCTACTAATGATAAAGTATTTTTTAACCGTGTAATTTGAAACTTTTATTTTAATTTTGTATGTTCTCGTTTTTAGTTTAAAAATATTTTGTATGCAAGGGAAGAAATATGAGCACATGTAATCCCGAATTTAAAATCAATAATTTGTTGGTATGTCTTGATCTTTCAGATATGGATGATGCTCTGATCAGATATACAAACTATGCTGTTGATACCTTTAAGCCAGAGTCCGTAACATTCATGCATGTGATGGATGCGTATGATATTCCTGATGAACTTACAGAGGCTTTGTCAGGTTCCCCTGTTCCGGTAGAAGACCTGATCAGGAATGAGCTGCAGGAAAAGGTAGATGATGTGTATGCAAAAGATAAGAGAATAGCGCCAAAAGTGGTGCTTGTCTCGGGGATTGTTACGGAAAAGATCATAGACTATGCCGGAAAAAGTAAGATAGACCTGACACTGATGGGAAAGAAAGTAGGGTATGCAGGAGAAAGTGGGGTGGCAAAAAATATCATTGGGCTCATTCCTTCATCAGTTTTGCTGGTCACGGAAACAACACAGCCCATCATTAACAAGATTATGGTACGCACCAATTTTGCACAACCTTCATGTGTGGCTTTTCATATGGCACAAAAAATTGCAGAATATACAAAAGCATCCGTTGAGTTCCATCATGTATATAAACTGCCTTATAACTATTTCCCTGAGCAGAGTCCGGAAACATTGAAAAAGATGCGACGAAAGATGAATCCCTATATGGAGAAAAAGTTTGCGAAATTCATTAAAAAATATGATATTCCGGATGATGTTTCTTTTCAATATTCAGTTGATTTACAGGGTGATGAGGCACAGTCACTTTATAATTATGCCATCAAGACCGGGGTTGATATGATTGTAACAGGAACACGTTTGAAGTCGCAACTGGCAAATATCATCATGGACAGTACGTCAGCGAAACTGGCAGGTGTAGAGAAGAATATTCCTGTGTTGATCGTAAAAGACAGTAAAGAATCAGTCGGGTTTTTAACCGCTTTGTTTGATTAAAAAAATGGATAGCTGGCTGTCTGTTACACACCAATCATATATGGAAATGCATGAAAGGTGGCAGGTTAGGAACAAAAGAAGGTTAAAATTGGATTGATTTTGGTAAGAAAATCTTTTACTTCTTGCTCCCTGCATATAACTCATATTGACGAAATTTGCATTGAAGCGGACCATTGAACAGAATATGTGACCGGCTGTGTTTTAATCCTACCTGTTTCAATGCACCATAGTTGCTGCTGATGATCCAGGCTTCAAATCCCTGAAATTTTTGTTTTAGTACATCTCCGATTTTTTTGTACAGCGATTTAAGTTTGGATGCATCCAATCGTTCTCCATAAGGGGGGTTGATGATAAGCATTCCCTTATCTATAGGAGCTTCTATTGTTTCTATATCCCCTGTTCTCAGGGTAATATAATCTTTTAATCCTGCACGCTCAATGTTTTCTCTGGCTCCTCTGACCACTCTGGAATCAATATCACTACCAATAAGTCTTGGGCAGAAAGTTCTTCTTGCTTCTTTGCTGTTTTCTCTTACCTTTTCCCAAATAGTTGGGGTAAAATCAGACCAGTTTTCGAAAGCAAATCTGTTTCTGTTTGCATTGGGGGGAATTTCAAGTGCCATTAAAGCCGCTTCAATCAGGAATGTGGCTGAACCACACATGGGGTCTATCAGTATTTGTTTTCTGTCCCATCCGGACAGAGCGAGTAATCCGGCAGCAAGCACTTCATTGATAGGTGCTTCGCCGGTACGAATGCGATAACCTCTTTTGAACAATGGGGCACCTGTGCTATCCAAGGCGATATTGCATTGTTTGTTATGAATGTGCAGGTTGATGATGAATGAGGGAGATTCTTTTGAAACGTTAGGTCGTTTGCCACATTTTTCACGAAAGTGGTCGGCAATGGCATCTTTTAATTTCAGCCCGGCATATTGCGAATGGGTAAATATTTCGGAATGGATGACAGGTTCTATCATAAAAGAATCTGTTAATTGAAGAATTTCATCCCATTGAAAAGCTTTGGCTTTTTCGTACAAGTCTTCTTGTTTTTGAATTTCAAAATGCAGAATGGGCTTGATGAACTTAATCGCAAACCTTGACATGAGATTTGCCTTGTAAAGTATTTCCTGTGTCCCTTCAAACCGTACCATTCTGTTATGGATGCTTACGTTTTTTGCTCCCAGACCTGTTAACTCATTTGCCAATACATCTTCAAGCCCGAAGAATGTTTTTCCAATATATTGTTCGTCTGTCATTTTTACTGCTTGTTAATAATTGAAAAGGTAAAAATGCAAATTTATTACTTCATGTAGCTTGTAAAGTGAAGAAAGTTTGTAAATTCATCAATTTTTTTAAATACAACAAGGAAACATAAGTCATTCATTTTTTGATGTAATATCATAGATGAATTATTTTTTGTATTATATAAAAAGTTACTTTTGTTCTGCAT
>CAYSRH010000368.1:0-2691 GCA_964433245.1 uncultured Bacteroidales bacterium
GTGAATGTGTATCTCGAAGATTGGTCCAATGGGATGAAGCATTCCCCGGCTTATGTGTTTATGTTAATTGACGGACTTAAGGATGAGCCGGTAAAACGTTTTATGTTGCCCGATACGCTTGGAATATTGAATCCGGATGAGACATATGATTTTATGAGGCAGATGATCGATCGTTATCCCGGATTGCATTTTGATTTTCATTCTCATAATGATTATGACCTCGCTGCTGCCAATACTTACCATGCAATAAAAGCAGGCGCCAAAGGAGTGCATACAACGGTGAACGGGCTGGGTGAACGGGCAGGTAATGTCCCTTTGTCAAGTGTGATCGCGATAGCAAAAGATCTCCTGGGATGTAGTCTGAATGTCAATGAGAAGAAAATCAGCATGGTAAGCAAGATGGTTGAAACTTTCTCAGGAATACGTATTCCCTCAAATAAACCGCTGATAGGGGAAAATGTTTTCACCCAGACGTGCGGTGTTCATGCTGATGGTGATAATAAGAACAATCTGTATTTCAACGATTTACTTCCGGAACGTTTTGGGAGAGTGCGTTCTTATGCCCTGGGAAAAACATCAGGGAAGGCCAACATAGAAAACAACCTGAAGGAGCTGGGCATCAACCTGCCCAAAGAGGCAATGCAAAAAGTAACAAAACGCATTATTGAGCTGGGAGATAAGAAGGAGTTCATGACAAAAGAAGACCTCCCGTACATCATTGCAGATGTCTTGCGTAGTAGTGCTGTTGTACAAAATATAAAGATACTTAACTTCTCCTTAAATTCAACGAAAGATTTAAAACCTCTCGCCGGATTGAGTATTGAAATTGATAAAAAAGTGTATAAGGAAAGCAGTACAGGTGACGGACAGTATGATGCTTTTATGAAAGCACTTTGGAAAATATATGAAAAACTCGGGAAAGATCATCCTGTGTTGACAGATTACATTGTCCGGATACCTCCAGGAGGAAAAACCGATGCTTTGGTGGAAGCTTTGATCACCTGGCGATTTAAGGAGAAAGAATTCAAAACCAGGGGACTGGACAGCGACCAAAATGTTGCTGCCATAAAGGCGACACAGAAAATGTTGAATGTAATAGAGAATATGTAAATTTTGAATTAAATAACCAGATAAAACAGACCATGTCTGAGATTAAATATTGAGACACACACGCAGCTATGATTAAAGATGTGTGCCAAATCGAAAGCATGGTAACAAAATTTAAACACATAAAAAAGAAGAATACTATGGAATTTAAAATAGCGGTATTACCCGGAGATGGAATAGGACCGGAGATTGTTGAGCAGGCTGTAAAAGTGTTAAAAGCAGTTGAGTCGAAATACGGACACAAGTTTAATTTCACCAATGCATGGGTGGGAGCCAGTGCGATTGATGAAACAGGAAACCCTTTTCCTGAGGAGACCTTTGAATTGTGCATGCAGTCCGATGCTGTGTTGTTTGGTGCAATCGGAGATCCCAAATATGACAATGACCCGAAGGCAAAAGTAAGACCGGAGCAAGGTCTTTTGTCAATGAGAAAAAGATTGGGGCTGTTTGCCAATATTCGTCCCATAAAAACTTTTCCCTCATTGATCCATAAGTCACCATTAAAAACAGAACTGGTGGATGGGGCAGATTTTATTGTTATACGAGAATTAACCGGGGGCATCTATTTTGGATCTCCAAGAGGACGTACGGAAGACGGGAATACAGCTTATGATACTTGTGTTTACTCAAAAGACGAAATAAGGCGGGTCACTGATCTGGCATTTGAGTATGCAAGGAAAAGAAATAAAAGATTGACTGTTGTGGATAAAGCCAATGTATTGGCATCTTCAAGACTGTGGAGAGAAGTTGCCCAGGAAATGGAGAAAGAAAATACAGATGTAGAAGTAGATTACATGTTTGTTGACAATGCAGCCATGCAGCTTATTCAGTGGCCGAAGAAATTTGATGTGATGGTGACAGAAAATATGTTTGGTGATATTTTAACTGATGAGGCAAGTGTGATCACCGGGTCTCTCGGTATGTTGCCTTCTGCTTCAGTTGGTGTGCATACCTCAGTCTATGAGCCCATTCATGGATCGTATCCACAGGCTGCCAGAAAAAATATTGCCAATCCATGTGCAACGATACTTTCAGCAGCAATGATGTTGGATGACTTAGGCCTTCAGCAAGAGGCGGATGCAATAAAATCTGCCGTAGATGCCTCACTCGAAGAAAGTTACGCAACAGAAGACATCAACAAAGAAAATCCAAAATCAACCTCACAAGTGGGAGATTGGATTGCCGGCTATGTAAGAAAATAAAAGACATTCATTTTTTGTTGTGCTAAGAGGGTGCTCTTTATAAGAAAAATTATAAATTTGCACCCGATTGAACTATGAAGAAATGGCGAGGTAGCTCAGCTGGTTAGAGCGCAGGATTCATAATCCTGAGGTCGGGAGTTCAAGTCTCCCTCTCGCTACTAATTGTTAACTTTTTAATATTTATATTTTTATATTTCATGTGTAGTTAGAGCGTCCCGATTGAAAATCGGGAAGGTCGGGAGTTCAAGTCTCCCTCTCGCTACTAATTGTTAATCTTTTTTTGTTGACCCCTTGAATTGTTTAACTGTTGATCTATTGTTTATTCGACAGGGCGATGCCCTGCCTTTTTTGCTGATGCACCTTTGGTGCGGATTGAAGAATA
>CAYSRH010000369.1:0-2687 GCA_964433245.1 uncultured Bacteroidales bacterium
TGGATTTTGATGTTTTTGAAAAAGAATACTATGAATTTGTATTGGTTCGTCTTTTACAGGTTTTTGGAGCTTATGGATTCCGGGGGTTCATGGAACGAAAACCACTTTTTATTGCAAGTGTTCAATATGGAATACAAAATTTCGAATGGTTAATTGAGAATAACAAGCTGCCTGACAATATTCCGGAAATAGAAAGGTGTATAAAATCCATTATTGCATCAAAACAGCGTTATCATGAATTCAACAAGCATGAAAAAATGCTTGTAAAACTCTATAGTTTCTCCTACATGAAAAGGGGTATCCCCCAGGATTTTTCAACCCATGGCGGAGGTTTTGTCTTTGATTGCAGATTTTTAAATAATCCCGGCCAGTTTGAGCAATATAAAGAGCAAACAGGAAATGACAAGGCTGTTATAGATTTTTTTCAGCTTCCGGAAAACAAAGAAGAAGTTGCCCGGTTTATTAAAAACACAGAAAATATCTGTACAGAAGCATTACAAAAATATCTGTCGAAAGATTACGTTTATATTTCTTTTGGCTTTGGTTGTACCGGCGGGCAACACCGCTCTGTTTACATGGTCAATAAAATAGAAGATTATTTAAAGAAGAAATTTGGTGCCCATGTGGAAATTAAAAAAGAACATATGGAGCTTAATAAATCTGATTAAAAATACTGGATTTTGAAAGCATTTATTTTTGCAGCAGGACTGGGAACCCGCTTACAACCAATAACACATACAATCCCAAAGGCTCTGGTTCCTGTCGGAGGAAAAACTTTACTGGATATTACCATCTCACGTCTCATAAAAAATGGGTTTGATGACATTACGATTAACACCCACCATTTCAGTCATCTCATCATTGATCATATAAACAAGCATTACAAGGACATAACAATCCATATCTCAGAGGAAAAAGAAATGCTATTGGACACCGGGGGCGGACTCAAAAATGCAGCTCGTTTTTTATCAGGAAACAGCCCCATATTGGTTCATAATGTGGACATTGTTTCAAAGATTGACTTGCAAAATCTGTACAAGAAACATGTCAAAAGTAATGCCATAGCAACCCTTTCAGTTGGGCAACGAAAATCCTCAAGACAACTTTTGATCGACAATGAAAATTATTTACAAGGATGGAGAGACAACAAGACCGGAGAAGAAATATTGGTAAAGCCAAATAAAAAACAGCTTTTCCCCGTTTCATTTAATGGAATACATGTAATCAGTCCGGCTATTTTTGACCTGATGACTGAAAATGGGGCTTTTCCTATCATTCCATTGTACTTACGATTAGCAAAGGAACAGCCTATTCAGGTTGTTCCTGATCAAAATATTTGTGCAGATGCGGGAACACCAGAGAAGATAAAAAAAATAAACAAGCTGAATATAACAAATTGATCAGGATCAAACATATAAATGATAATAGCAATGCAAGAAAAAGTCGCATATTATAACAAACAAATAGAAAACAAAAGTGCACAGGAAATCGTGTCCTATTGCATACATGAATTCGGCAAAAAAATTGCTTTGGCAAATAGTATGGGAGCAGAAGATCAGGTGCTTACCGACATGATCTGTAAAGAAGATAAAACTGTAAAAATATTCACCCTTGATACAGGAAGAATATTCCCGGAGACTTATAGTTTAATCGCAAAGACAAACTTAAAATACGATATACGAATACAGGTATATTTTCCTGACCATAAGAAAGTAGAAGAAATGGTGAATAAAAAAGGTATTAATCTTTTTTATGATAGCATTGAAAACAGAAAAGAATGTTGTTATATCCGAAAGATCGAGCCCTTGCAACGTGCATTCAAGGGTTTGGATGCCTGGATTTGTGGATTGAGGCGTGAACAATCTGTTACAAGAACAGAAGTACAGCCGGTAGAATGGGATGTAAACAATCAGCTGTTAAAGATAAACCCCCTCTACCGATGGAGTGAAAAAGAAGTGTGGGACTATATTCATGCGCATCAGGTTCCTTATAATCTGCTTCACGACAAAGGTTTTGCCAGCATTGGCTGTCAGCCCTGTACCCGGACCATTAAAGAAGGAGAAGACGTACGTGCCGGCAGGTGGTGGTGGGAAGATCCTGAAAATAAAGAATGTGGTCTCCATGCCAGATAAAACATGGCAAATCAGGGAAATATTTTAGACAATTCCGACCAATCCTTAATATAAAAATAAATAGCAAGCTGTGCATAGTTGTATTGGTTTTGGCTTGCTCCAACACCATAAGGGTAAGTCTCAATTTCTGACCATTCCATAACTGCTTCCTTGTCTGCAAGAAAGTTGTGATTGTAAAGTGTAGCAAAAAACTTTAATTTTTTATCGAAACGACCGAAATCAAGATGACCAAAACGTTCATCGGCAATATGCAAAAAAACTTTCAAATACAACCACTGCCACTCTTTGCTATTCAACCTTTGGATTCGTTCTTTCCGTATTTCCCGGGCATCGTTCGTGGTGTAGCGGGCAATATTGTAATAAACAGGCACAGGTTTTTCCTTCACATAACTTTCCAAAGCTTCTACGAAAGACGGTTTCATTTGCAGGCGGCCAACAGAAAAATCAGTTCCCCCTTCTCCTTTATTCACATACAGAATACGATTTACAGTTTCCTGAAAATAATCTTCAAGAAAAGAATAGCGAATAAGTTCAGGAAAAACAATAGAAACAGCC
>CAYSRH010000370.1:0-2681 GCA_964433245.1 uncultured Bacteroidales bacterium
CCAATACCGCCAGAGGCACCTGTTATAATTGCATATGCTTTCATTTTGTTTGTTTGTTTGTTTGTTAGCAGACAGGCATTGATTTAATAGCTGTCAATAATTTTCTGTAATTTGCTTTGGTTTGTTTCTCTTTTGAATAAGGGATTTTTATTTTTTTTATAGGCACTGATATTTTCTTCAAAAGTGCTTTTTCCTTCCTCCTGATAGATAATGCCCAGGGCCGGTTTTTCCTGATCTATCAGTTTGTCTATGGCGTTCAATTTGGAGGTTTTGCTGTGCCTGTTATCCAATGTGTATGTATGCTCTTTATACCACTTATGATTGTTCACTTTATTGAATGTGACACAGGGATGTAGCACTTCTACCAAGGCATAGCCTTTGTGATGGATTGCTTCGGAAATGAGTTGTGCCAGTTGCTCCTTGTCTCCCGAATAACCCCGTGCAACAAAAGTTGCCCCGTAAGCAATGGCAACGACAAGCGGATTTGCAGGATCCAGTATAACACCGTCCACTTGTACCGGGGTGACAAATCCTCGTTGACTGGTGGGGGAGGCTTGTCCCTTTGTTAATCCATACACCATGTTGTTGTGTACAATATTGGTGATGTCCGGATTTCGTCGTATGGTGTGCATGAAATGATTTCCCCCTTCACCATACATATCGCCATCACCACTTTCAGCAATAACAATCAATTCCGGGTTGGCTGCTTTTATAGCGGTAGCAGCAGGAAGTGCACGTCCATGCAGACCATTAAAGTAATTGGTGTTCATATATTGCGGTATTTTGGCTGCCTGTCCGATGCCTGATACCATGGTGAGCTTATCAGGAGATATCTTTTCTTTCTCCAGTGTTTCTTTTATTGTCTTTAGAATATTAAAATTTCCGCACCCGGGACACCAGGCGATATCATTATTCCGTGTATAATCAAATTGTGTTGCCATGTCTATAGTAGGTTTTTAAGTTCTTTTTCAATTCGTTCTACGGAAAATGGAAATCCGTTATACTGTAGTATGTTATAATTGGTCATGATCCCTGTTTCCATTGCGAGAAGTTTGGCAAACTGACCTGTTGCATTGTTTTCTATGCTGATGATGTTTTTTGCTTTGGAAAGCAGTTCTTTGGTTTTTGAGGGGAGTGGAAAGACCTGCTTAAAGTGGACAAAGGCGGTGTCTTTAACAGAAAGGTTTTCCATTGCTTCTTTTATAACTCCGTATGTTGATCCCCAGCCAATCACTATGTTTTTGCTGTTTTTATTGCCCATGACTTCCGCTTGTATTTCATCTTTATGCAAGCCATTGAGTTTTCGCATTCGTTTGTCCATCATCTTCTGACGAACTTCAGCATGCTCTGTTATGCGTCCGTATTCGTCATGTTCATCACTGTCCACACAAACAAAGCCTTTTCCATGTCCGGGAATGCCACGCGGACTGATGCCGTTTTTTGTGATCTCGTATGTTTTATGGCTCGCTGTTGTTTTGACAATGTCTTTGTGTACGGATAGTTTTTTTATGTCCGGTTTCTTTCTGTTGGCATAGGATTCAAGGTAGTATTGATCTGTGAGAATGATGACGGGCACTTTGTACTTGTCTGCCAGGTCAAAAGCTTTGTGGGTGATCTCAATGCCTTCTTCCGGAGTTCCGGGTGCCAGTATGATCTTAGGGAATTCGCCATGTCCGGAAAAAACCGAAAACAGCAGGTCGCCTTGTTCTGTGCGGGTAGGTAGTCCTGTTGCCGGTCCCGGGCGTTGGGCGATATGAGCTACAACGGGTGTTTCCAGTATGCCGGCAAGGCTGATGCCTTCTTCCATCAGGGCAAAGCCGCCACCTGAGGTGGTGACCATGGCTCTTGCCCCGGCATACCATGCGCCGATGGCCATGTTGATAGCAGCGATCTCATCTTCCGCTTGTTCAGCCACAATCCCCATATTTTCTGCTTGTTTTGATAAGAACGTCAGCACCGTAGTGCCGGGCGACATGGGGTAGGAGGCAATGAAATTACAGCCTCCTGACAAAGCACCAATGCCCACGGCATCATTGCCACTCAGGATGGAGATATCCTCTTGCTTGTATTGCCCTTTTTTGGGAACGAAGCCGGTTTTTTGGTCTTTGCCTGCATCAACACCCATTTCCAGTGCTTTGATGTTGTTCTGAACAATTGTATCTCCTTTTTTTGAGAATTTTTCTGTCAGTATCTTTTTTCCTGAACCGGGATCAAGTCCCAGCATCCCTAATATGATTCCGACAAAGATCGTGTTCCCATACAACATGCCGCCTGCCTCTTTTGCCAGTTGTGTAACAGGAATATCTGTGATCTTATATTGCTTTTGACCAACATCTTCAATACGTTTTTTGTCGGCGATTATTTTTGTGTTTTTATTGATACGGTTTTCTAAACGTTCAACCCCTTCTTTTCCGAGGACGAAGAGGATGTCAATCCGGTCAACAAAAGCATATACAGGTTTGTTGGATATCCTGATCTCAGTGGTATTATTCCCTCCACGTATGCGCGACATTACTTCACTTGTGGAGAAGATGTGAATGCCTTCGGATTTTAATATTTTCAGGAGTAGCTGCTCAATGGTTTTTATTCCCTGTCCGGCTTCCCCTGAGAATACAATTGAAATATCTTCTTTCATATGTTTCTACCCTTATTTTAATGGTTAAATATTTAAATTATATAAG
>CAYSRH010000371.1:0-2661 GCA_964433245.1 uncultured Bacteroidales bacterium
GGGGACTGGCTCAGGCCGGAGTTCGTGTGGTTATAAATGGTAATGATGTAGAAAAACGGAAATGGCTGTGCCGGCAATTTTGTGAATGGACAGATTATTTATGTTGATGGAGGATTGCTCGCAAAAATATAATGTTGAAATAAATAAAACGCGATGTATCGCTTGTGGTAATTGTGTTGGTGTTTGTCCTGCAAAAGTATTGCGTATAGATGGGGGTAAAGCTTATTGCCAATTTCCTGCCCGTTGTATTGCATGTGGACATTGTGCAGCTATTTGCCCGGAAGATGCCATTATTGGGATCTCCTGTAATGAAAAGTTCCGGTTTTCTACAAGACCTGTTCCGCATAATTATTCTCCTATAGAAAAATTGTTGTCAGAGAAAAGATCTGTCAGACGCTTTTTGCAGAAATTTCTTGCTCAGGAAACAATCGAAAAATTGCTCTATTTTGCAGAAAAAGCTCCTTCATCGCGTAATTCAAGAACCCGATCTTATCATGTTCTATCTGATCCGGACTCTATACATAAGGCTGAGTCTGTTGTTGTTGATGAATATCGAAAGATATTGAGAATAATGAATCCTGTAAGCATTTGGGGCATTCACCTTATCAATCCCAAAAAAGGAAAACAATACAGAACATTACGAGGTGTTCTGAGTAAATTGATCAAAAAGTTTGATGAAGGAGAATCTCCGGTATTTCGAAATGCGCCCTGTGTTATCATAGGCTTGGCATCAAAAACAGGAAAACAGACCAAAGATGATGCCATTGCTGCCCAGCATTATATGATGTTATATGCACAATCTCTTGGTATTGGCAGTTGTATCATAGGGTATGCTCAATATGCTTCCAAAGGATTAGCCAAAAGGATAGGTGTGGCTGAAGATCAGGCTTTACACACAGTAACAGCACTGGGATATCCTGTTTATTCGTATAAAAAAGAAATTATTTTTCCAATGCCTGAAATTACCTGTCATAAATTTGGATAGGATTGTATGTGTTTTTTCTTAAATATTGGTTTGCTGTTTTAGTAATTCAATATATCGTTGGTTGATATTTTTAGCACCTGATGCTTCTGCTTTTTCAACATCCTCTAAAGCTTTTTTATATCGCTCCAGATGATAATAGCTTAAAGTCCTGTTTAAGTAAAATCTTGTGTCATTCGGGTTCAATTCAATTGCCTTGTTGAAGTCTTTTATTGCTTTCTCATGCAATCCTTTTTTCTGGTAAGCTACACCACGGGCATTAAAATAAGTAGGATTGCGTGGCAACCATTTGATGAGTTTATTGAAATCCTCTATTGCTTCGTCCGGCATTTGCGTGTTAAGTCTTATAAGTGCCCGATTACTGTAGGCATCAATGTAGTTAGGATTAAGCATAATGGCAGTATCCAGATCAGCAAGTGCTTTTTCCATCTCTCCCAGCTGACTATACGAGGCGCCACGGTTTGAATAAGCCTCTGCTGTTCCCGGTCTCATGCCTAAAAGGGTATTGTATATAGGAATTGCTTTTTTATATTCTTGTTGTTGAAAATACGTGTTTCCCAGGTTTGTGTACGCATTGTGATAGGAAGGGTCTATATTGATTGATTTCCTGAACATCTGAGCTGCTTCAGAAAGCATATTCTTTTCATTTCGATAATATAAGCCCAGGTTATTATAGGCGACAGGAATTTTATCAGGGTATTTTTTTATCACATCAGAAAAAAGGGTATGGGAATTTTTCCAAACCGGACGATATTGTAAAAAACCGACGAGATATAATACACAAGCCAGTGAGATGATAAATAATTTTAGTTTTTCTTTGATTTTCAATGATAAAACCAACATCAGAAGTACAAGAAAAATGCCAACAGACGGGACATAAGTATATCGGTCGCTTACAAAGATCCCTGTGCCAATATCTGCGATAGCAATGGCAGGAGCGATTGAAATGGCGAAGAATAAGATCCCAAACCAAGTCCATTTGAAATTTTTTAACCGAATTAACAAGCCGACCAGAAAAAGGCTGAGGAAAGGAAGGAGATAGATGAAACTTTTAAGCATTTCAATAAATTCTTTGCGTGGATAAGATATTGAGAGTTTTACCGGAATAACCAGATGTACTAACCAAAACCAGAATTTGTAGTTAATAAGCAGGATGCGCTTTAATAAGCCGGGAAGATCTTTAATGTTAGATGCATTTTCTCCTACTTCAGCCCCAATCAGTCCGGCAGTTAATCCTTCCGCTTGGCGAATAAAATTAGTAAAAAGACCATAATTGTAGAGAGCAAAAATCAGAATTAACAGGTAAGGAATTTTATTGACTATTTGTTTTTTATAAAACAATTTCCCGTTAATCAACCAATCAGTTAAAAATAATATGGGGAATAAGACAATGCCCTGCGATTTTGAAAACACACTGAGAAAAAAGAATATACAGGAAGGAATCAGCCATGCAAAACTATTTTTCTCTTGCTTTTTCGACAAGATATAGAGTAAGTAAGAAGAAAACATAAAAAAAGTAAACAGCACATCTTTTCGTTCAGTTGCCCAAACAACCGATTCAATACTCATTGGGTGTAGCCCAAAAAGAAATGCGGAAAAAAATGCCAGTATTTTTTGGTGTGACACATTCGTTGTCATTGAACGGCTAATCAACAAGACAATAAAAAATAACAACAGTG
>CAYSRH010000372.1:0-2650 GCA_964433245.1 uncultured Bacteroidales bacterium
GTATTATCCCCTGCCTGGTGTTGATGAACTTGAAGACAAACACTACGCGTGGTGGCGTTCAGCTAAATCACCAGGTTTCAAATAAACTATAGTATAGTATTGTTAACCCTTAAAAATTAAATTTTAATCGACTTTATTAATTATTTTTTGTTATGGAAAACATTATTTCAATCTTTTGGGTAGTACCCATTGCATCAGTTGTTGCATTAGTATTTGCATTCTTCTTTTTTAAACAGATGATGAAAGAAAGCGAAGGAACAGATACAATGAAACGAATAGCGCAGCACGTAAGAACAGGTGCTATGGCTTACCTTCGTCAGCAATACAAAGTTGTTGCTCTTTTCTTTTTGGTAATGACCATTATATTTGCCATTTTAGCCTATGGATTTAACCTGCAAAACAATTGGGTTCCATTTGCTTTCTTAACCGGTGGTTTCTTTTCTGGACTGGCCGGTTTTTTTGGTATGAAAACCGCTACTTTTGCCTCAGCACGTACAGCAAATGCGGCTCGTAAGTCTCTTGACCGTGGCCTAAGAGTTGCTTTCCGAAGCGGAGCGGTTATGGGATTAGTTGTTGTTGGACTGGGCTTATTGGATATTTCTATTTGGTTTGTTGTTCTGAATATTTTTGTTGACAGCGTCACAGTTACTCAAAAAATGATGATTATTACTACTACAATGCTTACTTTCGGTATGGGTGCATCGGCACAAGCATTATTTGCCCGTGTTGGTGGAGGTATTTATACCAAAGCGGCCGATGTAGGTGGTGACCTTGTTGGTAAAGTAGAAGCTGGAATACCGGAAGATGACCCACGTAATCCTGCCACTATTGCCGATAATGTTGGTGACAATGTTGGTGACGTTGCCGGAATGGGGGCTGACCTTTACGAATCGTATTGCGGTTCTATTTTGGCTACTGCCGCATTAGGTGCAGCAGCATTTTTAAATAATGCAGAATTACAAATGAAAGCAATCCTTGCTCCTATGCTTATTGCTGCTGTTGGAATTGCATTATCAATACTGGGAATTTTCCTTGTAAAAACCAAAGAAGGTGCTACTCAAAAAAACCTTTTAAATTCACTTTCTAAAGGAATCAATATTAGCTCTATTTTAATTGTTATTTTCTCATGGCTAATCCTTTTTTGGCTCGACTTAGAAAACCTCTGGGGTATCTGGGGTGCAATTGTTACCGGACTTATTGTTGGTATTATCATTGGTAAAGCCACTGAATTTTACACTTCTGAAGAATTCCGCCCTACTCAACGAATCGCTGAAAGCTCCGATACCGGCCCTGCAACTGTTATTATTTCAGGACTTGGTGTGGGTATGACTTCTACCATTATTCCTGTAATTTCAGTAGTTATTGGTATTGTTTTAGCTTTCCTTTTTGCCTCAGGATTTGACATGGCCAATACCCGTCTTGGCCTTTACGGAATTGGTATTGCTGCCGTAGGGATGCTTTCTACTTTAGGACTTACACTCGCTACCGATGCATACGGCCCGGTTGCCGACAATGCCGGAGGGAATGCTGAAATGAGTGAATTAGACCCCGAAGTACGTAAACGAACCGATGCACTCGATTCTCTTGGAAATACCACAGCTGCCACTGGTAAAGGTTTTGCTATTGGTTCAGCTGCTTTAACAGCAATGGCCTTATTAGCATCTTATATTGAAGAGTTAAAAATTGGGATTGTACGCTTAATGGATGAAGCAGGTAATTATGTATTCCCAAGTGGAAAAGAAATCACTGATATTGAAGCCATTCATCATATCACTATGCCTCAATTTATGGAATACTTTGATGTTCACTTAATGAATCCTAAAACTTTGGTAGGTATCTTTATCGGTTCTATGATGGCCTTTGTATTCTGTGGATTAACAATGAATGCTGTTGGACGCGCTGCTGCTAAAATGGTTGAAGAGGTACGTCGTCAATTTCGTACTATCGAAGGAATTCTTTCTGGCAAAACAGAACCTGATTATGAACGTTGTGTTGCTATTTCAACCAAAGGAGCACAAATCGAAATGATTGTTCCTTCCTTGCTTGCTATTGCTACACCAGTTGTTGTTGGCTTAATCTTTGGCGTTTCAGGTACAATAGGATTACTCATTGGCGGATTAAGTACCGGGTTTGTATTAGCTATTTTTATGGCTAACGCCGGTGGCGCTTGGGATAATGCTAAAAAATACATTGAATCAGGACACCTTGGCGGAAAAGGTTCGGAAGCTCATAAAGCCGCAATTATTGGCGATACCGTTGGTGATCCTTTCAAAGATGCATCAGGACCGAGTTTGAATATTCTTATCAAACTTATGAGTATGGTTGCAATTGTTATGTCTGGTGTAACAGTTGCCTTTAGCTTGCTGTAAAATTTATTATATATTTTATTTCGAAAAGAGGACCCCGTTTCGGGATCCTCTTTTTTTTATTCGTGAAAAATTAATTTATTTTCTTTATCAATTCATACCTGACCGTTATCATAACCTGTTCCGATGAATATCGGAGGGAATAGCGTCCGGCATATCCTATCGCTAATTGCCTTATACGAAAGCCTGATAAACAAACCGTTTGAGGTCTAACGAGGTCTAACAACGATAAAAAACGCCCCCGCATATCTAACAATCACGTAGTGGGGGAATAGAAATAGGAC
>CAYSRH010000373.1:0-2643 GCA_964433245.1 uncultured Bacteroidales bacterium
ATAAAAGTATAATATACATCTTTTTCATGGAGGAAAAAACCTGAACCAAAAATATTGGTAAAGAGTGTTGGTTCAGGAAAAACAGAAATGGGATAAGATGTTTGTTTGTCAATATAAAAAAATGATTGATAGCGGGATAGTTTTTGTCCTTTTAGTTCTGCATGTTTTTTTGTATATTTATTAAGAGTTTCTTCAGCAAGGCTACGCGTTTTTGTTTCTATCAGTATGAATTTGTTTTCGTTATCAGAAAGACCTCTCATATTGGTTCTTATATATGCAGCTTCCCGATTGATAAACGAACTCAGTTCACCTTCAATATTTCCGTTATATTTTTCATCATATTCAGAGATAAAGTCTTTATATGAATTAATTTTATTGGAAGATGAAAGAAAGTTTTTGTAATCGGAAAGGTATTGCTCAAAAGAGTTAAATGCTATAATCAGGCACAGATTAACAGACGCAGGTATTGCATTCACTGAATGGATGTTTTTGGGTGTGTGTCCTTTCAGAACAGACAGGTAGCTGTCAAAATTCTCGTTTGTACCGGAAAATCCGTTAAACAAGGTAAAATCTTCTTTTATGGTCATATCCAGCGCTGTCCAGCCTGAGAATTCAGAATAGTTGCCCAGTAAGTTTTTTATGTAGCCGGTTGTGATTCCTGAAAAACTTTTTGATACTTGTTCCGGAGAGATAAAAATGTTTGCATCTGCGTTTGAACCTGCCGTTTGGCGAATGGTTTTAAACCCAGGTTCTTCTAAGAGATTATGGTTTGTTTGTGATTGTCGTATGGATTTTTCAATAAGAATACTGGAATGACTCAATAGTACCACACCGGGCAAGATAGAGAAATTGTATCTTCCTTCAGGGCTTTCGAATGAGTATATAGATGTGTTTTCATAGGTTTTTTCTGTGTAATTCGAGACATGTTTTTTGATTTCTTCAAGGATCGTTTTTTCATTTATATGACTGTTAAATGAAACAGAAAAGAGGGTGCTGAAATTTTCAAAACCTTCGGGGTGTAATGAGATGATTATTTGTTGCTTGTGTAAAAGATCATAGAAGTTCTTGTTTTCATGAAAGTTGCTGTCAATATAAGAGATTGTTTTCTTTAGATTTTTACAACTTTCCAGGTGAATAATTTCCTGCCATGAATTGTTCTTTTTTAATTGTTCTGATAGTTTGTGGGGATTGTTTGTTTCAATAATGATACCCGCATCAGTTGGCACGAATTGATATATTTCCAAAGACAGGTCAGGGCTTTTTTTCCAGATTAATACAATTGCTGATCCAATGAACAGGATGAGAAAAAAGACAAGTATGGATATGGTTTTATTTTGCATAATCAGAACGAATTATTCAAGCACCCAAATATAGTAGAAATCTGACATTTTTATTTTTTGTATCTCTTTTTATTCTTTATTTTTTGTATCTATGATGATGGTCACAGGTCCATCGTTAATAAGATCAACAGACATCATTTCCCCAAATTTTCCTGTTTTTGGCATTTTTCCTGTTTCAGCGGCAAGTTGTTGTATAAGTGCTTCGTAAAGAGGGACAGCTTTATCAGGTTTCGAAGCTTTTATGTACGAAGGTCTGTTTCCTTTTTTTGTTGAGGCAAAGAGGGTGAATTGAGAAACCAGTAAGATGTCTCCTTCAATATCGCGTAAAGACAAATTCATGACCCCGGAATTGTCCTCAAATATTCTGAGGTTGCAAATTTTTCTGCTTAGCCAGTTTATGTCTTCCATGGTGTCAGCATCTTCAATTCCCGCAAGGACAACCAACCCTTTTTGAATTTTACCCGATACAGTCTGATTGACTTTTACCTGGGCTTTATTTACACGTTGAACAACAACCCGCATACTGTTTTTTAATGTAAAAATAATGATAAACCTTTGGAATAAGTGACCAAAACAGCATATCTTTGCATACTATTTCTAAGTAATTTATGGGAGATACAATAAAAACTACTGAGCAGGAGGATGTGTTTTTCCCCGGTTTGCAAAAATCGCCCGATGATACACATACAGTTTTTGTTCATGTTGGTACTGCTGTGGATGAGGATATTGCTTCAGAAGTGTCTGCGGAGGTCAGATTACGTGAAAACAATGCAGATACATCTTTTTATGTGTTTTTTGTTCTTGGTATATTGATTTTTTTAGCTACCCTTAAGTCATTTTTTTTTCAATATATCCGGCATGCTTTTATTTCTGTATATAATATTAATCTTGCAAGAAAGAACCTGGTAAATAAAAACATTCTTCATTCGAGAATGCGTTTGGTTTTGGTTTTTTCTTTTCTTTTCTTTTTTTCTTTCATTTATACCCACTATATCTTTTTTACAGCAGGTCATTTACTTTATTATGAATTAGTTTATGTGGAACTTATGGGATACATTATTCTTTTTCTTTTGGCTTTTTTGTCGCTGCGATATTTTTTTCTTCAGGCAATAGGACATATTTTTTTGGTAAAGGACCTGATAAGTGAATATATTTATCATACGTATTCTGTATTAATTGTTATAGGCGTGGGCTTGATTCCGGTGGCCATCCTTTTGCCTTTTGTCGATAGCATAATAAAACCGTATCTTTTTTACACGGCATTTTCCCTGCTTATTATTGGAGCAATAATGTTGTTTTTACG
>CAYSRH010000374.1:0-2638 GCA_964433245.1 uncultured Bacteroidales bacterium
TTCATTTTTCTATTCATTTGCAAAACCAAGCATCTCATATGAGTATAAGGGATAGTTTTCATAATCTGTTATCGATATTTTTTTAAATTCTCCTGTTCCAGGATCAGCAATAATTAATTCATCGTTTTTATTATTATAACCAACTACCACAACACTGTGATAATCATATACATTATGATATTCCCCGGTTTCGTCCATTCTGCTTGCAACCTCAAGTTGTATTCCAACTATTACTGGATTGTCTTTGTCTATTGCTTTCTTCAATGACTCAAAATCATTATTAATTTCATCAAACGAAAAAAACTGTTGTAAAAACGCATCAGCATCACCTTTACTTGTTATTCCTGTAGAATAATAATTCATATGTCTAGCAGTCAACATCCAATAGGTAGCAAAATCACTTTCAGTGTAATCCCCACCATAATATAATGACACATATTCCATTGAAGTAGCAAAACAACCGTGTTTTATTTGTTTCATAAGATCAATATCATTAAATTCAGAAATAAAAACATCACCTTCATCAGGTAAATCTGGATCATACGGAGTTACCATACTTAACCAGGGATCTTCCTGACCAATTGAAACATTATCCTGTGTTCCGGAAGAACCACTATTTAATGCCTTATATGTCCATGTGTATTTTAATGCTTCTTTAAAATCACCAGTTTCTGAATATCCAACTAAAAAATTCATGCCTTCAATAATAACATAAGCAGTTACTACAAACCCTATAAAGATACCTAATGAAAAGGGTTCATTTCCAGTAGGGTCAGAGAATGCCAAGGGGTTATTAAACGCATAGGAGTATCTATTAAAACTCTGCGTAAACCCTGGTTGCTGAATATAATTATCCGGGCTGAGCATCCTACCGAGAACGGGGTCGTAAACGCGGCCATTCATGTTTATTAAAGCAAATTCATCTATGTGTTCATGGCCTGTAAATCCCCTGTCAATAATAAAGTTTGAGGCATCAACATCTCCGGCGCTCCAATTACTTGCATTTCTCCTCTTCCCCCAGGCATCATAAGCATACTCCTCCACGATGTTACCCTGCTGATTGGTAACACAGGTAAAAGAACCCAGGTGGTCTTTGTGGAGGTAGTACATGTTTTCTGTGCCGTTTTCTTTTATCATAACTGCTGTTGTTCCATCGGGGGTATTAATATAGTGAAATTCTTTTTCATTTCCGTTTTTTGTTTGTTTTTCGTATTTACCACTGTATATTTTGAGTTTTTCAAGTGTTGTATTTTCATATAGCTTTGTTTTTACCCGCTGGTTATCGGGGCCATAATAGATAATATACGAAAAATCATCTTCTTTGATACTCTCTACCTTGTTAAAAGGGGTATAGGTAATATCCTGGTCGTTAGTAATAATGCCATTATGGTTTTCTATTTTGGTAACCGCGTGAGGCCCTGCACCATCTTCACCATAGGTATAATCCCCAACATCACTTTTAATATCAATGTTCCCGTTGTCTTTATAAAATACCGATACAGGATCCTGCCCTATTACATTGGCATCGGTAAGCCGGTTCAAATCATCAAAATCAAACATTTCTTTGTTATTATTAACGAGGTCCTGCCTGTAATCAATCTTTCCATCAGGTTTATATTCAAGGTTATAATCCTGCACACTTCCTGTGGTTATATCAGTTAACCTGAACGAATTATCAAACTCCTTATCTGTAATCAATCCGTTTCCATGCATGTAGTTTTCAATCTGGCCTGCTGCATTATAAGCGTTTGCCGTCCAGATAGTATTGTTTTGGTCATCACTGATTTTTTGCATCGTTCCATTTGCAAAGTAATTGTATTTTAATTTAAAACCTGATGGATAAGTATATTCACTAATATTTCCGTCATCGTTATAAAACATTTTATGTACATAATCTGTGCCATCAATAACATCTGTATACCTAACAAGCCGGCCCAGGTCGTCGTAAGCATATTTTTGCGCCATACCGTTTGGTGCACTGATCTCGCTAATCATCCCCTTTTTATTGGGGGCAAGATCATAACTGTAGTTATAAATGCCTTCAGGGCCTGTTTTGGTTGTTAGCCTTCCCAGTTCATCGTACAAAAATGAATAGGTGTTATCCCTGGCATCAGTCTGGGAAACCAATTCCCCGTAGGCATTAAAATCATAAATCATGGTGCCTGCATCCGGATCGTGCATTGTTTCCTGCCTGTTCCAATCGTCATAGGTAAGGGTAATGGTTTTCCCGGGGCTGGTAACATGCAAAGGTTTTCCGGCAGCATTGAATGTATATGTCACTATGTTATCAAGTTCATCAGTGGCTTCAATAACCTCACCCAACTGGTTTGTTTTACTGCTTGTGCGTGTACCGGTAAGATGATTGGTTAAGGTTGTTGTATAGCCACTGTAATCATAGGTTAAATCAATGGTGCCATGCGTGTTATCAATATTTTCCACACGTCCGCTCCCATCCTGTTTGTAGTCAAATTCTGTCCATTGCTTGCTGTTGCCTGCAAAATAGGGAGCTGTTTTTCTTTTTAAGCGGCCATTTTCATAATACTCAAAATCAGCATATATATCGTTTCCATTATAAGCTGTGTAAGCTGTACGTATCTTCCTTCCCAGGATATCATAATATTTTTTCGATTTTTTCCCA
>CAYSRH010000375.1:0-2636 GCA_964433245.1 uncultured Bacteroidales bacterium
GACCTTGTTTAGTTTCAACATAGGGTTTGATATGGCCTTTGATCATAAATTTTAAATAATAATTAACCATGAAAAATTATTTATCCTTAGCCGTAGTTCTGTTGACATTGATGTGTCCCCACATATCAACAGCAATGAATCCGGAATCATACCATCTGCTCTCAAAGTATGATTCTGTGAATAACAGCATATATTTAAAAGTATTGACTCCAACTCTTATTGTATCCCAAGGGCTGTATTATGAGCGAAAAATTTTACCGTTTGACACATGGGAACCCATGCATGAAAAACCGGTTTTTGCCGGAGATTATCGTATTCCGGAAGTCATTCTTCAGGCAGATGAACGCTTATCTGAGTTGATGGAAGTACCATTGAACATGTATGATGATCCGAGACTCTCAGGTTTGCTTAAAATGATGTTTTTTTCGTACGCTATATGGAATAATGAATACGCCAAATTTCTGGGTATCGTCTTTGAGGATAAGCAGATTACAAGAAGTGGCACATACCAGTACCGCATTCGCTCAGGAAAAGGAGAGGTGTTGGCTTTGTCGGATACCGTTCGGGCACGTTCCGGGCAAAATACAGAGGCACTGCCGGACTCTTTTCAGCTGTCTGTTTATGAGGAGGAGGTGCGCATGTGGTGGCATCCTGATCCGAAAAAGTATTACGGTGTAAATATTTATCGAAAAACAAGCGGAGATAGCAACTGGATAAGAATAAATCAACAACCATTTATCGCGACGAGGGTATTGCAGGAAGATGGCAATATGTTGTATCCTGATGATTTTTATCAGGATGAGCCGGATATTTTCAATGAAATAATCAGCTATCAAATCAAACCGTTGGATTATTTTGGCAAGGAATTTACATCATCAGAAATACAGGAGGTGTTGTTGATTGATACCATTCCACCAAAGCCTCCGTCATTTTTTCGAACTTTGGTAAATCAATACCAGGTCAATTTATCATGGGAGAATCCTTTTGACGGTGAACGGCATCGTCTGCATGTTTACAGAGCCAGAAATAACACAGAGGACTTCGAGCTGTTGGCAAAATTGTCTCCTCATGCCACCCTCTATAGGGATACGGTGCCCGGGGGTGGGTTCTTTTATTATACCATTGCTTCGGTGGACAAGGCAGGAAATGAGGCGCACAGCACATTGAGCTTTGCTGATATTCCTGATATTGTTCCTCCGGAATCCCCGGAACATATTAGTATAGCATCGGATACAGGGATGATACGACTTTCATGGTCCGCCGTTCAGGCTGAAGATTTGTTGGGCTACAGAATTTATCGCACCATTAACGGCAACGATGAGAGTACTTATGTACTGCTCAATGCCATGCCACAGCAGGATACGTTTTTTATTGATCACTTACCGCTCATTGCTTCCAATCCTTTTTATTACAAAGTCGTAGCGGTTGACAGTTCTTATAATATGAGTGATTACTCCCTGATTATCTCCGCCACGCTGCCTGATGTGACACCCCCGGCAAAGCCTTTTATTAAGCGGGTGGAACAGGAGGGAAGCGAAGTAAAGATCGCGTGGATAGCCAATGCTGAAGAGGATTTGGCAGGCTATCATTTGTACAGAAAAGTGGAGCACGAAGATATAACGAAAGTAAACAGAAAGATACTTCCTCCGCATATGACTTTATATTTTGACACCCCCGGAAAGCAAGGGATTTATTCCTATTATTTAACTGCCGAAGACAAAAACGGCAATATTTCCGACACATCCAACCCCTTTCCGTTATTGTATGTAACGCAAAAAAAAGTATCAAAAAAGGTAATCAATGACTTGAAAATTGACCAACGAAGAGGAGATTTTTATCTTCAATGGAGCATTGATCGTCATGCAGCAATCAAAGGATGCGTTGTTTACAAAGAAGAACAGGGCTATTTCAACCCTGTTAGTGGTCTTTTGCCATTCTCGACGCAGTACCGTTTTCCCATTGAAGCGGAAGAGCAGGGGGTGTATTTTGTTCGTGCTTACATGGCAGATGGCACACACCTACGCTCAGAGATTGTTCTGAAAAAGTAAGATAGCTCAGATTGTGCCTTGATAATGTTTAATTTCTGATGTGCCTGTATGGAAAAATAAAATGCAGCGACACAATTAATGCTATGTCTTTGACGTTTAAATGTATGACGAATAAACTATAAGCCCCCCCCCTAAATAGGGTAGAAATACGTTATTTTTTCTTATTAGGTATTTATACCTATTGTTTTGGGTTGGAAAAGAAATACTTTTGTATTGTAAGAATCAAGCCTTCGTATCAAATTTTCATTAAGCATGCAAAAAGTACTTGTTATAAAAAACGCAAAAAAAAAAGATAGTGAGCTTGAATCTTTTTTTAACAATTTAGGCTACAGGTCTGAATTTGTTTATGATGGAGGCATGGGAGTTCAATCGGCTTTGAAATTCAGACCAGATATTATTATAAGTGAATTAAATTTATCGGTGTTTAGTGGAATTGAGATTTATAATATAATTAAAAAAATTGATTTTTTGCAAGATGTTCCTTTCATTATTTTATCTCAGAAAAACAGAAAAGAAGAAATACTTGAAGGAATTCAATTGGGGATGGATGGATTTATTGAAAAACCAATAGATTATTTTAACCTGGAG
>CAYSRH010000376.1:0-2631 GCA_964433245.1 uncultured Bacteroidales bacterium
GTAAAAACCAGATGAAGCTTTAATAGTAACCAGGCCTTTAATTTTTACACCCCTGTATGCAGTAATAGAAACAGGGGCGTTTTCATCAATCGAAATACCAATTCCTTCATCGGGAATAATTTCAACAATCCCTTCATTATTTATTATGCCATCTTCAAATCCTTCAATATCTGATTTACTTTTTATTCTCAGGTATTTATCACAATTTGTAATATGAAATTTTTTTGTTATTGTGGAATTAGGTGTGTTTTCATCATAATATTTGAACCCATCATTATATTCTCTTCCCGCATAAACCTTCATAGTCAATGTATGCTCACCCTCATCAAGATTATCTGTTTTCATGCAATAGGCTGAATAATCTGGATAATATTCATAACAGATATTATTTGGGTCACAAGATGAATATATTCTATCATTACCCGATGGATATTCAAAAATATGTGAATTATCGTTATCTCCGTCAATTACCCATTCTACGGCTTTGACCCCATGATATATATAATGCCTGTCATCTACTTCGTCTTTGCAAAAAGATTTTTTCACCTGCCATGCTACCCAAGGTTTAAAATATATTTCCTCGCCCTTACCATAGTTGTATCGTGTATTACAATCTGTATCATAGAGATTAGATAAAAAACATTCATCTTTTGCATCTTGTACAGTAAGAAAATACTCTTTATACCCCCAGTTGCCTACTTCATCCACGCCTTCAACAATTATTTTATAATTGCCCTCGCTAAATGAGGCTTTATTACTTGTACGACAACTACTCTCATCAGGGTTGCATTTCCCTGCATCCAAATCATCTTTAACGGTGTTTATCCACCAATACCACGTAACATTTCCAAAGGCTTCGTTAGAACTGGCGGTGAATGTTACTTCATCGCCGGGGGTTGGGTGTTCAGGGTCAGTTTCAATTGAAATGGGGAACCTGCCAATAACCGGGTTCGGCTGAAAAGTTTCAATTTCAGTTAAATGTCCTGAAGGGGCTAAATGCTCTTTTAATTTTGATTGGAAAATATATCCCAATCGCCCATAATAATCTGGTTTTCCAGGACCTTGAGCTATACTTCCATCTTCAGCATATTCAATTGAGCATTTTGAATCCCCTCCTGATAATACGCCAATAATTTGATGGTTATCATTAAAAAGTGGTGATCCGGAGGAGCCCGGTGCTGTCACCCCATGATCATTTGGAATTGACCATTCAGGATCATCCGGGTTTGTTTTTTTATTGTAAATTACTTCCCAATGGGTATTGCCAGCCGTTATTTGTGGTTCTAAAAACATAGGTTTCTCTTCATACTTCACTAATCTTTCCGGTCCCCAATCAGTGTATGTATACTTCCTTACATCACCTTGTGGATGATGTACCACTGCAAGATATTCTGAGAAAAGGCCATCGTTTACATTCGCATTCCACCCGGCAAAAGTAACATTGTAATGTACTAATTGATTATAGGTATTATCTAATGTTTTCAGCAGTAGAACGTCCGATTCTACATCCTTTACCACTTCAACAAGCCCATGCACCGAATTGGTTGAAAAAATATCGTTTACATCATAAGGCAGACCTGAACCGTCATCTTCACACTCTTTGGTTTCGTGGTTACAGATAATAACCCAGTCCTCAGGTTTTTCTCCGGTTATGCAATGTGCTGCACTTAAAACATAAGGGTGGTCGTCATCATCGTAACCATTTTCTTTGTTAACAAATGAACCGGTGCAGTGTCCCCACCATCCCGTAGCCATATTCTCATTAGGTTGATGATACTTCAAAATCAGCACCACAGATTTTGCCTCATTTTTGAATCCCAAAGCACTGTTACAACTGGAATTTATCATACAATCTCCAGATTCTTCACCGGCAAATGGGCCTCTTCTCAAAAACACGTCATCATAAACATAAACCAGTTTTGGGATTACCCAATCCAGGGTTTTATCTGTTCCTGAAGGCTCGGAATATTCAATAATGATTTCTGAGCCAAGGATAATCTGAGAAACAAATTTCCTGTTTCTGGTATTGTTCATGCTTGTAAACGAACCCAGGAACATATTCTTGTCCTTATTGTAAATGAATAATTCAGCCCCTTCCGGTATCTCAAAATTATCAAAAATAAGTTGATAACCTACAGCCGAGTTAGATTTGATTTTCAAAATCCATAGTTTGCTTCCATCATTGTTTTCAACAGGAATTGCCTCCTCAAAAAAATGTTTGTCGATTCCGATTTCTTTTCCATAATAATTTTCACTACACTCGTTACAATTAAAATATTGTTCGATTTCTTCATCGGCCTCTACCTGTGAAAAATCCTGCAAATATATTCTTCCTTCCCCTCCGTTTTTCTTATTTGAAGCATTATGCAACAGAAGAGAATCAATGTTTTTATTAAAAGTTTTGGGTCTTCCACCAAAACTGTATTGTGCATATAAGTCGGGCACAAACAATATTAACATTATATATATCAAATATGCTATTCTCATGATATTCAAGTTAAAAAGTGGTTATTCTGTTGTGTCATTAATTTTAGTCTTAATGATTTCAATGTCCTGCCTTAAATCATTAAGACCTTCAATCGTTTTAGAAATCCTTGCATTCTCATCTTGCAACTGCCGGTTTTGTTTTTC
>CAYSRH010000377.1:0-2625 GCA_964433245.1 uncultured Bacteroidales bacterium
TAAAAGCCTGCAGGTCCTACGCGGCCCTCATGGCGGAGATGTAAAAGCGCTGTTAAAGGACAGGTACATATTTCCAGAAATCAAGCTCATCCGCATGGCTGAAAGGTTTATACGTTCCATCCGCCACTTTCGCGTTTGCTTCTGCTATTGCTTCCTCGTTCAATTCAATACCGAGTCCCGGCGTATCCGGCACTTCGAGATAGCCGTCGCTGATTTTTAACTCCGGCTCTACTGCCCATGGGGCCATCTGTTCGTGCTCTTGTATCAAGAATGAGTGGACAGATGCAGAGAGATGCGCATTGGCGATAGCCGCAACCGGACCGAAGGGATTATGGGGAGATGCTTTGGCTTGATAGGTCTCGCATAGCGCGCATATTTTCATCGCTTCGGTAAGTCCTCCGACCTTACCCACATCGAACATCACTACATCGACCGCGCCTTTCTCCAGATACTCTTTGAGCTCGAGTTTACTGTTGAGCCTCTCGCAGGCGGCAATCGGAATATTAACGGCATCGGAAACTTTTTTCATTGAAGTAACCATGCCTACCGGTACAGGTTCTTCATACCAAAACAGGTTAAACGGTTCGAGCCGTTTTCCAATCTTGATTGCTGTGCCCGCATTAAACTTGCCGTGACACTCAACCATCAAATCGACTGTAGGACCTACCGCATCGCGTATAGCCGCAACCCGTTCAACCACCGCTTCAATTTCATCCGGCCGATACCCGTGATATCCGTCACGTCCCGGCTTAAAAGGGTCGAATTTTATCGCAGTATACCCTTCAGCAACCAGTTCTTTTGCGTGTTCACCAAGCTTTTCAGGCGTATATTCGACAGCGCCCCATGGCTCGGAAAACAGGGTCGCCTGGGTAGGATCGGGAAAAGAATTCCATGTGCCTTTCAAATGAGGATAGAGCCGGATCTTTCTTCGATACAATCCGCCTAGAAGCTCATAGACCGGCACACCGAGCGCTTTACTCTTTATATCGTAAAGCGCTACATCCACAGCACTTATAAAAGAACTCATATAGACAAATGACGTCTGCTGGACCATCTTGATCCATAAGCGTTCTATATTGAACGGATCTTCGCCTACTAAAAGTGATTTAAGAACTTCGATCTGCCCCTTAAGGATAGCAGGGTGGTTCACAATATTCTCGCCAAGCCCGGTGATGCCTTCGTTCGTATGAACCTTTGTAAACGGGAGAGGGCCGCACATTATTGCTTCAATATCAGTTATTCGTAAATTCGACATATTTCCTCCTCTCTTTATTTTAAAAAAAAAATTAAAATTTATGATAGAATGAAAATACATATTAATATGTCAAACTAAAAACTAAAAATACTTTATTATCCCCATCCGCCCGGCTAATTAGATAGCATCCAATATACCCAATTCATTTCTTAAAACTTGATATCCTCTTTATCCCAATAGATTAATTTGAATCGTAACATTACTGCAAATCGTGAAACACTACTACAAGCTGTTAATTCTTAATTCTGTTTTAATCCGCAAATTTCAGAGATAACCTTTTATTTATCAGCTACCGAAACGCCTCTCAGCAACGCCTTTTACACCCAAATCATATACCGCGAATAAAGCTCCTCCTCCCTTTTCTTTAGGAATAATTTGCTCGGCAGCTTTCCCCATTGTTGTTACATATAAAACGTCAAGGTTTTTACCTCCGAACATTACACTTGTAACTTTTTTGACCGGAAAATTAATTTTATCAACGAACTTACCGTTAGGAGTTGAACGCAGGATAACACCTCCAAAACACATCGCGTTCCAAATATATCCTTCCGAATCTACCGTGGCTCCGTCTGGAGCGCCCTCAATGTTTTCCGTCGAAAATAAAACTTTTTTATTATTTATACTTCCATCATCTCTATTATAATCGTACTTAAAAATTTTCTTTGTCCAGGAATCAGTAAAATAAAATGTATTGCCGTCCGGACTCCAACATGGACCATTTGAGCATATAATTTTATCTTCTATCTTGTTATAAGAATAATCCGGATTTATACTGTAAAGACTTCCTAAATAATCTTTTTCATTTCTATCCATGCTTCCAACAATAAAACGTCCTTCTCTGTCTACTTTTCCATCATTGAATCTGATATTAGTTAAATGCGATTCTATATCAATAACCTTTTCAAAATTTTTAAAGTTGAAATCAATACGATAAATTCCATCTTCCAGGGCCGCAACTATATCGTTATCATTTGTAAGAGCCATTGCACCGATGTCCAGTGGCACTGAGCAAGCTTCAAAACCACTTCCGTCTTCATTTATTCTAAAAATTTTCCTTCCAAGTATATCAACCCAGTATAATTTTTGTTCAAGCACATCCCATACCGGTCCTTCACCCAAAATATTTTCTTGATCTGATAAAATTTCAATTCTCATAGTTTTTGTCTCCTTTTTTTACTTTGGGAAAATTCAATTGTCTTTGATAAATGCAATGGCCCTACCCGGGAAACCTGAAGATCCCTCGACCTTTAGCGGTAAAAACATAAACTTCGATCCGCGTATAGGCAGCTTGTCAAGATTAGCAAGACCTTCAATAAAAACTAACCCTCTTTTCAGCCCCTCCACATGAACAGAGATACCATCATGCACGC
>CAYSRH010000378.1:0-2603 GCA_964433245.1 uncultured Bacteroidales bacterium
TTAAAAACCTGGAAACATGCATCTAAGGGGAAAATTCTTAGAAGCGACGTTGCCACGGTATATGTACCCTACGAATATGAGGAGCCCTATACTTCAGGTTCTTAAATTCCGACAATAATTCCGGTAAATGATTACCTGCTTCTTGACTGTAATCTTGCCAAGTCATATTGTCCACTCCCGGACAACTTTTCTTGTTCAGTTTCTCAAAACAATCTTTTAGCATAGGAAAATCAATAAACTCATGTAGATTTGTTAATGCTACATCTTTGTGCTTCCTTGCTCTCTCTGCTATCTCTAATTCTCTCGTTGACATTTGTTTCATGTACTGGTACATTAATTAAAGTCCCGATTTAAGGCATCCCTTACACGTAGTTCATGTAATTTTTCCCTTTCCTACTAACAGGCTTGCATGTTCATGGGTAATTACCCAAACGCAAAACTAATTGTATGCTAATGCAAGAAAAAGCGGTGCGGAGAAAAACGACACTATTTCCATTAAATATGCGGATAATAATTTGTATATTTACCGCAAAATGATGAAAGCTCATGGCAAGATATATCTATGAATACGATAATTGGCCTGAATTCACATGGGATGATAAGAAGATTGTTGTGACTTTAGGGAAAGTTCGACATCTACAAGGAAAGATTTTCGGGCAAATGAGTGCACTAGGTTTTTCAATACAAGAAGAAACAATTTTATCGACTTTAACTCTAGATGTTTTGAAATCTTCAGAGATAGAAGGAGAAATATTGAACCACGAGCAAGTGCGCTCTTCGATAGCGAGGAGACTTGGACTGGAATATGCAGGTATTGTTCATGTTGATAGAAATGTTGAAGGTGTGGTTGAAATGATGCTTGACGCAACCCAAAGATATGATATAATCCTCGACCATGAACGAATTTTTGGATGGCATGCAGCACTTTTCCCTACAGGTTGGTGTGGTATGCACAGAATTGATACAGGCTGTTATCGAGATGGAGAAATGCAAGTAGTGTCAGGACCAATGGGAAAAGAAAAAATACATTTTCAAGCTCCTCCAGCTAAAGTAGTTAAAAAGGAAATGAATGTTTTTTTAGATTGGTTTAATGAAGAAACAGACATTGATGGAGTTCTAAAAGCTGCAATTGCTCATTTTTGGTTTATAATTATACATCCTTTTGATGATGGTAATGGAAGAATTGCTAGAGCAATATCGGACATGCTACTTGCGCGTTCAGAGGAAAGTTCTCAAAGATTTTATAGCTTGTCAAATCAGATTCTAACAGAGAAAAAGAGATATTATGAGATATTACAAAAAGTTCAGCATAGCTCTGGAGATATCACAGAATGGTTGGAATGGTTTTTAAATTGCCTGTATAGGTCATTAGAAAATACCGAAGAAACGTTGAAACGTGTGCTTATAAAATCAGACTTTTGGGATAAGCATAAGGAAACAATTTTGAATAGTAGGCAAAGATTAATTATAAATAAACTTTTCGACGGGTTTGATGGTAAACTAAAAACTTCTAAATGGGCAAAAATTGCTAAATGTTCAGCAGACACCGCATTACGAGATATAAAAGATTTGATTGAAAAAGGGATTTTAAAACAGGAGGAATCAGGAGGACGAAGTACAAATTACAAATTGACTAACGAATGGAGAATGCACTAGCTACAACAGCCGTTCAACCTGACATTTCCGGGGTTACGGTAAATTTAACTTTTCATTTTCACATTTCCTTTACGTGTATTGTGATAAATTTCGCACCTTTAATTCGGCAATGCAGGCTACCAGCGCAACGTTAGTGGTTATTAATCAATTAATGATGACCTTAATTAATGAAACAAAATCTCCCCCGACACCCCTTTCCTTTCAATCCCCGGCCCTTCAATTTCCATGCTCATGTATTTCTCAAAAAGGCTGTTGTGAAAATAATTGTACCTGAATTTATGGTATCCTTTGGCCAGGGCCACCCGCTGATAAATGGTTAGTTTGGGATGAGTAAAATCGTTTGACACCACCAGCGAATCGTTAATATAAACATTGCTACCATCGCAGCTGGAGGTGTATATTGAATAAACGCCATCTTTAGGAATTTTCAAATACCCTGTAAAGCTTAGTGCAAAATCATGACGCAAACTGTCATCCGGATAACGGATTTTTTCAATGGTTTGATTGTGAATCTCGGGCAGGGTTTCCATATCCACGGTAGATTTGACAATTCCTTTCCGAACGGACAATTGCAGGCCTGGTCTAACATCGCCAGGGTCAACAGCCGGCATCAGATCGGCCTTTTTGCTGGCACCATCCACAGTAATGCTGCTGCGGCCATTTGGCAGGTAGGTTTTGGCCTTGATTTTGGCACCTAAATGCACGGTAAAAGGTGCGGTAAACAGCTCAGATTGCAGCGTTGGCTCACTTCCATCCAGGGTATAACGGATTTCGGCATCCGGAATCAATGTCCAAAGATTTACTTCGTATTCATCAGTCAAACACAGATCGTTGTGCAGCCCCAACGGGTGTTCTATGTAGTAGTTCACCTCTTTTTCGTCCAGCATGTTGTAATGACTGCCCATTTTTCGCATAAATCCGTTTATATCCATTTCTTTTGCAGACCA
>CAYSRH010000379.1:0-2603 GCA_964433245.1 uncultured Bacteroidales bacterium
GAACATAGTAATATTTAAATCTTTAATCAAAAAAAAATGCCCTATGAAAAAATTAAAATTAATCTTGGTTAGTATCGCTGTAGCAAGTTTTGCATTCTTAACTTCTTGTGGAGAATCTACAACACCTAAAGAAGCTGTTGAAGATACTGTTGAGGAAGTTAAAGACGTAGCAGAAAAAACAGAAGAAGAAGCTACTGATGTTGTTGAAGCTGTTGAGGAAGAACTTACAGATGACGCTGAAGAAGCTAAAGAAGTTGAAGAAGAAGTTGAAGAGTAAAGAAATCAACCACAAAAAAAATGAGGATGCCTTTTTTCAGACATCCTCATTTTTTTTTGTAGTTCTTCTGTTTAAAACTTGTGATTATGTGTACAATTTGGCACACACTCTTAATCATTGCTGTGTGTGTATCTCAAGAAACTCATGAATAGACTGAATGGATTTTTTTCCCTGTTCCATTGCTTTGACAACCAAAGATGCTCCTGTTACAGAATCTCCTACAGCAAACACCTTGTCAACACTTGACATAAATTGTTCATTGACCTCTACATTCCCCCTGGCATCATATTCAATACCCAATTCATTTAGCAAGCCATCGTGCAAAGGAGACACAAATCCCAATGCAAGTAAAACCAGGTCCGTTTCAATGATCTCTTTCTTTCCTGATTTCTTCATTATCATTTTTCCCTGATCACCGGGTTCCCATGAGACTTCTTCGACTTCAACAGCAGAGACATTCCCTTCTTTTCCTATAAAACGATTGGTCGTTAAGTTCCACCTCCTCTCACATCCTTCTTCATGCGAACTGGAAGTTCGAAGCGTCCAGGCATAAAAAGGCCAGGGATTATCTTCCTTTCTTTGGGTGTCAGGTTTTGGCATAATTTCAATCTGCATGACCGATTTTGCGTCATGCCTGTTGGATGTCCCCACACAATCAGACCCTGTGTCTCCGCCTCCAATAACCAGCACCCGTTTATTATGTGCCGATATTCCTTCTTTTTTTGATACAGAACTGATATCGCTAACAATCCGATTCTGTTGTGTCAAATAATCCATTGCAAAATGTATCCCTCTAAGATCTCTTCCTTCAACCGGAATATCTCGCGGTTTCATAGCTCCAACAGCCAATACAATGGCATCAAACTCTTTAAGGATTGCTTTTGTTTCTATATTCTTTCCTACATCAACATTTACTTTGAAAATAATTCCTTCTTCCTCCATGATCTTCACCCGGCGTTCTATAACAGCTTTGTTAAGTTTAAAATCAGGAATACCAAAACGCAAAAGACCTCCCACTGCTTCTGCTTTTTCGAAGATGGTCACGGAGTGTCCTTTTTGGTTTAATTCATCTGCAACAGTCAGACCTGCAGGACCTGAACCTATGACAGCGACTTTTTTCCCGGAACGTATTTCAGGAATCCTGGGTTTTACATAACCTTCCTTAAACGCTTTCTCTATCACAGTCAACTCATTTTCCCTTATTGTCACAGGTTCCTGGTCAATATTTAACACACAAGCATGTTCACATGGGGCAGGACAAACCCTTCCTGTAAATTCAGGAAAATTATGATTTACAGACAACAGTTCATAAGCCTCTTTCCACCTTTCCTTATACACCATATCCTGAAATTCGGGAATAATATTAGCAATGGAACAGCCCCATGTACAAAATGGGATTCCACAATCCATACAGCGGGCAGCCTGGCGAATCCGCTCATCTGTATTCAGTTGTTTTTCTACTTCTGAAAAATCATTAAGACGTTCGTACACCGGTCTGTAACCGGATGTAACACGCCTATACTTCATAAATCCTTTTATATCTGCCATTGTATTCCCTATTATTTAATTCGACCACATCCAATCTTCATCAATATATTTCTGTCAATCATTAAAAAAGATACTACTCTTGTGTAATTACCTGTATCTTTGACTCTGTCTCCATCATCTTCTGTTCTTCCAATATTCTCTTATATTCAAAAGGAATTACTTTTATAAACTTAGACAAATAAGTATCCCAGTTATTCAGAATCTGCAGTGCCATTTCAGAACCAGTATATGAATGATGATTTGCTATCAGTTCCTGTAGTTCCTTTTCATCTTCCTGGTTATCAACAACAGAAAGGTCCACCATCCCCATATTGCAGTAATAATCAAAGTTTCCTTCAACATTTAACACATAGGCAATACCTCCTGACATTCCTGCAGCAAAATTTCTGCCGGTTGTTCCCAGTACAACAACGCGTCCTCCTGTCATATATTCACATCCATGATCTCCCACTCCTTCAACAACTGCTATTGCTCCGGAATTTCTCACAGCAAAACGTTCACCGGCAATACCATTAACATAAGCTTCTCCGCCTGTAGCTCCATAAAGGGATGTATTTCCAATAATAATATTATCTTCCGGTTTAAACAATGATTCCTGTGGCACTTGCACGATCAGCTTTCCTCCAGACAAGCCCTTTCCAAGATAATCGTTACTATCTCCAAACAATCTAAAAGTCACCCCTTTCACTAAAAAAGCACCGAAACTTTGTCCTGCCGATCCTGTAAAATTACAGGTAATTGTATCTTCGGGGAGTCCGTTAATTCCATGTTTTTTGGA
>CAYSRH010000380.1:0-2586 GCA_964433245.1 uncultured Bacteroidales bacterium
AGCCGTTTCCACCAAAAGGAACGGCGATGGCAAAACCATCTACCCCATTTTCGCATGACGGAGAATGTGTATATATTATTGCCTGTAAATTAGTTGCAGGCTCTTTTACTTCGAAGTTAACAGAGAACCAGCAAGATTCGGCATCTTCCTTAATCAGGGCACTGTAATCTCCGGCCGGGAGATTTTCTGCCACCTTCCCTGTTAGCGATGCATCATGACTCCACTGGATAGTATATGGTGCGTTTATTTTATTATTATCATATATTATAGCTCTTCCGTTTGAATCTCCTTTACATTTTGCATAATCTCCATACATAAAAACATCACCGTCAGCAGTGTCTCCTAATGCAGTAAGCATTGTGTCAACGCAACTGGTTGTGTTATCTGTTACTATAACAGAATAAAAACCGGCTTTGAGGTCAGATGCCATCTGAGAGCTTTGCATGCCGGGATCATTCCACTGATAAGTATAATTTCCCGAACCATCACAATTTACTTGCAAGCTACCATCACTTCCCCCACATGTTGACGGCTCCCAGGAACTTATTGAACTGATTAGTTGCTTATTCTGTGCAGGTAGCCACAATGTGTCAAATATGTAAGGTTTACACCCGATTGAATCTTCGATCTGTATAGTATATAATCCCGGTGAAAGGTTATTAATGCTGGTGGTTGTTGCTCCTGTGTTCCATAAAACAGCATACGGCGGAGTGCCTCCGCTTATATTAATGGATGCCTTGCCATCAGAACTGTTTACGCAGGTCGGATAAGCACTGACTGACTTTGACACAGTTATTGCAGATGGTTCATTAATAGTATATGTGCCATGTGCTGTATAACCTTTACTATCAGTAATCGTTACAGTATAAGTTCCTGCTGAAAGTTCATCCTGGTCTTCCTCTGCGTTAAAACCGGCATGGCTCCATTCATACATATATGGAGGAAGACCGCCTGTTACCGTAATGTCAATCGAACCATATTCTCCGTTACAGGATATTTGTTCAATTACGGAATCGATAATTCTTGGTACACTGATTATCCGGATATAATTGTCTTTCTTTTTAGAAATTGTACATCCTCTTTGTGAAGTAACGGTGAGGGTTACATCGTATATGCCCGGGAATCCGTATGTATGTGACGGGTTCTGTTGAGAACTACCTGTAAAATCACCAAAGCTCCAATGCGAGCTGGTGCCACCATCCGAAAGATTTATAAATGTGACAGGCTGTCCAAAATTAACCATGCTGTCAACAGCTGCAAAGTCAGCATATGGCGCTTCCACCCTGATCGTCCTTTCTTTGGTGCCGATGCCGCAACCGTTGCTTGCTGTTACCTTCACCTCATAATTTCCGGGCTCGGTAAAAGTGTGGTATGGATTGGCTTCTGTAGAGGAAGTACCATCGTCAAAATTCCATAAAAACGTTTCGTTATGGGCATTCCCAAAGAAATCATCACGCTTTCTTGCTGTAAATAAAATAGATTGATTGGCACATATGTATTCATCCTCCACATCAAAATCAGGATCAGGGATATTATACGAGCCAATAACAACGGGTGTGGAAATAGTATCTGTTTTGCCGCATCCGCTGGTCACTAAGCAATAAGCATCATAAACACCGGTGTCGGCATAGATGTGGTGAATAATGGATCCGTATTCGTTTGGACTGCCATCACCAAAGTTCCATTCGTAGTTGACCCCCCCTAATGCAAAAAACATAACTGTATCTCCGGGACATCCGGACTGGTCATTACAGGTACCGTTCCAGTTATAACCCACCAATTCGATTCCCGGCAAATCCAGATGTGTTGTGTCGCCGGCAGTAAGTTTGAAGCCATAAGAATAGCTTGCTGCATTGGGCTCTCCTCCCAGCACCCCGTTGCAATACCAGACACATGCCAGGTATATGCTGTCCTGATTTGCAGGAACATATAAAGTATCAATTCCCAGGTCTTTTTTTTGTGCAATAGCAATGATATTGGGGTTATCATTTAATTCTTCCAAAGAAAATATAAAATAGAAGTTTTCATCCATCCCGGTTCTCCATACATTCCAGGTTAACGGAACGATAAAAATATGATCATCAGGCCCGTTCGGGGTACTGTAATCCGGCAGTAAATCCAATCCGGGCTCTTGTACGTTCATCGTTGAGTTACCTATAAAACGAAAAGCATTGAAATCACCGGCACTAACAACATAGGCTGTATCTGTAATGGTATCGGTGTTGCCACAGACATTGTTTGTTAAAATGTGATATATATATGTTCCCGGTGTTTCATAAGTATGCGAAAAGACAGGAATTTCATCATCATTAGGTCCTACAGCA
Organism: uncultured Bacteroidales bacterium; assembly: GCA_964433245.1. GTDB lineage: Bacteria > Bacteroidota > Bacteroidia > Bacteroidales > JBBRXJ01 > CAYSRH01. Next base: position 2,325 of record CAYSRH010000380.1, read on the forward strand.
TCAATGATTGAGTTACCGTCACCAAAATAGATTGAAAATGTATAATCACCACTTTCCATTAAATTTTCATCAATAACATAATAAAACTTCTCTCCTGCACAAATAGTATCTATCAAATCCATGATTTCAACTTCCGGTTTTCCGTTGGGATCAACAATAACCGTTTTGGTGGCCGTATCACTTACACCACAATTGGTAAGTGTAATTAGTTTCACTTCAAAAGTCCCTGTACCCTCGAAAATGTGTTTCGCGTTTTTGTCAT
>CAYSRH010000381.1:0-2569 GCA_964433245.1 uncultured Bacteroidales bacterium
TAATAGCGCCCCTACTCCTATCGCATGTGGTCCGACCGCTATGACCCCGCTAGCTTTGCTTGCTTTTTTTGAAACTCCTTATTATTCCTATTCAGTCACGGCAATTGAAGACACAGAGATATGCATGGTTGATCTGGATTTTGTTAAGCGCTTGTATGTTCGGAATCATGATTTTTTGATTCATCTGAATCAGGCTTTTGGAAAATCTGTTAGTTCTATTATGCGAAAGATCATCACCTTGAATCAGAAAAACATTCGTGGTCGTATTGCTGACAGTTTGCTGTATCTTGCCGGGTTAAATAAGTCCGATTCATTTGATCTCCTGCTAACAAGAAAAGAGTTGGGTGAGCTCTCAGCGATTTCTGAGGAGAATTGTGTCAGGTTGCTTACCGAATTTCGAAAAGAAGGAATTATTCAGGTAGAAGGCAAGCGCATTTCTTTGTTGGAAACAGAATTGTTAAAGAAAATTAGTGAGTTTGGTTGATTTGCACAGTAGAGACACAAGATCTTGTGTCTCTACTGTGTAAATCATCGTCCAAAATCAAAACTTAGTTTCGACAATGCGGTATTGATATGAGCCAGTACTCTTTTTATGGTTCCCCTGTCCAGATCACTCAGATTTTTTGTGTTGATGAGGTTGTCGGCTTTAACGGATTTTTTCAGCAAATCGCATTGGTGTCGTATTCGTATTTTACTCAGGTATAGATAGGATTGGCTGATGTTTTTCATCGAAGATTCTGTTAAAACACCTTGTTCATATAAGGCATGAAGCCTGTTAAGTGTGTTTCTTTCCCTGATTTGGTGTTGGAGTGCATATACCCTGGCAAAGTTTACAATGGGCACCATGCTGTCTTTGATATTTACGGTTTCCGGTGGTGCTCCTGCTGTTTCTATCAGAAAGTTCCCCCAAAATCCGGTTTGTGGTTTCCCTGACAAGGTATTTTGTGCCAGATGGTACAGAAATGCCGGTGTTTTCTTCACCTGCTCGTTGATTGTGTCTTGCAGTGCGTTTGTGAGAAGGGGATCTCCGTAAACAATACGAAAATCGAAAAAGATATTGATATCGAGAAGAGCTTTTGCTTTGGCTTCAGATGTCCATGTTTGAACGTATTTTTTCCATGTTTGCAAAGGCTGGCACCATTGACTGTTCATGGCCATGTTGCCACCTTCACAGAAGGCATAAGCGCAGGCATCAAGTTGTGTGCAAACTTGTTTTGCTAAAGCGGAGAAATACTGATGTGCTTTCTCTTTTTCTTTTTCATCTTTCAAATCTTCATAAATTATTGCATTGTCCTGGTCCGTACTGAATGACTGTTCTTTTCTACCCTCACTACCCATGGCTATAAATGCGAAAGCACAGGGTGGCGTACCAAGTTCATCAATATTGAGTTCAATCAGTCGTTGTGTGATGGCATCGGAAATTTGTGACAGGACATGAAAGAGGATAGAGGCATTGAGCCCTCCGTCAACCAAAGGAAGGAGTCGGTTAATGAGTCGTTTTTGCAATTGTTGTAAACCTGCACAGTCGGATTGTAAGGCTACTTCTTTTAATAGTAAGGCAGGAGAAAGTCGCGTAGCTGCAATTAGCTCATTCAGATGTAGCATCCCGGTGTACTGACCTGATTCTGATCGTATCGGAACCTGTTGTTTGCCCGTTTTTTCAAAAAACGATGAAGCTTCAAACAGGCAGTAATCCTCCGGTATTGATATGATGGGAGCGCTCATGATCTCGTGTATCGGGGTATTGGAAGGAAGGTCGTGCAGGAGAATTCTGTGTTGTATATCAGACCGGGTCACAATGCCCAACACTTCATTTTCTAATGAGGCAATCAACAAGCTGTTTTCAGTCTGCTGTTTCATCTTTTCAAGGGCATCCTTTATGCTTATTCCCGGAGGACAAAACAAGGGAGGAACAGCAAAGTTCCGTACAGGCTGATACAGAATCTGTACAGCAAGGTTATATTCCTCAAGCCATTCATGTGAAGAAAAATCGGTGTTTTCCCGCAGTGGAATTTCTTCCAGTATCCCTTCGCAATAGCGGGTTTGTGAAGAGTCTGACGAAATCAAAACCATGGAGAGAGAAGCGACACCAAGCTGTTGATTTTTCTTACGGATTTTTATCATTCTTGTTTTGATAAAACCTTTGTTGTTTAGTGTTTTTATGATATCTTTTTTATCGTCTTCTTCAACAAAATAATCGGGAAGATAAGTACCGGATATTTCCTGAGAAGAATTATGTCCCAGCAGAGAGGCCATACTTTTGTTGGCTTCCGTTAGCCTTGCTCTTGGCTCAAAGGTGGAACGGAAAAGACCAATGTTGAGTTTGTCCATCAGCGTCTTGAATTTGTCGCGGTTCAGTAGTAACTCGTCCTTTATCTGTTTGTCCGTCCGGGTATCTTTTATGGTGATGATGATGGCTTCTTTACCATAGAAGAGGATGGGAGATATTGCAATCAGAACAGGTATTTCTTCTTTGTTTTTGCTGTACAGGGTGCTTTCGAATGGTGTTGTTTGCTCAATGGTACCTGTTTTAATACCAGTATTGATTTGTTGCAGTATTTCATCAGGT
>CAYSRH010000382.1:0-2568 GCA_964433245.1 uncultured Bacteroidales bacterium
AACCCCTTATGTCAAAACATAAAGGTGGAATTTGCCACCAACCTGACAGGAGCGATCGATATTCAAATAACCGACTTGTTGAACAGAACGGTTTTAAAACATCAGATATCCGCAGGAGAAAAGAGTATATTATTAGATGCAACGGAATGGGAAGAAGGCGTTTACTTGATAACTATCAGGCACGGAAATTCCACTTATACCAAGAAGTTGGTGAAGGTAATTCACCCCAATTAAATTTGGTTCTGATTTCAATATCTAATATCCAATGCAATAAATCTCCGCAAAAAATGCAAAAATGCTTACAAATCAATGACTTGCAAGCATTTTTGTGTGATTCAGCTGGGGCTCGAACCCAGGACCCCATCCTTAAAAGGGATGTGCTCTACCAGCTGAGCTACTGAATCAATGCAATGTATAATTTCTTATAAGAATGAGGGTGCAAAATTAAAGGTTTATTTAGTTTTTGCAAACATATTTCCCCTTTTTTAATTTTTTTCTGCTTGAAATCTCATAAATAACTGACTATGTGGAACTAATTTTTTAAGCATGTTGATGTCATATTCTGATATTTATATTTTACTCCTGCTCCCACTCAATAATTATTACTAATTCACTAATTTAGCAATTTCATAAGTTGCCGTTTTATTAAATAAGCACAAAAAAATGTCATCATTTTATCGTGAAAAAGTTGTTTTTGTTACAGGAGCCAGCAGCGGAATAGGCAAGGATATAGCTATTCTGCTGGCAAAAAAAGGGGCTCACCTGATCCTTTCTGCCCTGTCGAAGGAAGAATTGGAAGAAGTAAAGGAGGTATGCATCCCCAATGCAGCATCATGTCATATCCTGCCGGCAGATTTTTCTAAACCGAAAGAAGTCCAACAAATTGCAGAAAAAGCCAAGGGGCTGCATCGCCGGATAGATGTACTGATCCTGAATGCAGGTGTTAGTCAGCGTAGCTTTATTCATGAAACGGCGTTTGAAACACATCAAAAAATTTTTCAGATTAACTACTTTAGCAATGTACAAATAATTAACAGCCTGCTGCCCCTTATGCTTGAAAAAAGTTCCGGCTATATAGCCGTTACAAGTAGTATTGTTGGAAAATTCGGCTTCCCTCTTCGCTCTGCCTATAGTGCATCAAAACATGCATTACAAGGTTTTTTCGAAACATTGCGGCTGGAGTATTGGAAACATAATATTCATGTGTCAATAATTATACCGGGTCGTGTCAATACAAATATATCCGTGAATGCGATTTCCGGTGACGGAAAAAACCATGGGAAAATGGACGAAGGACAGGCAGGCGGAATGCCTTCTGAATTGTGTGCAAAGAAATATTTGAAAGCCATAGAAAAACAAAAAAGAGAGACCTTTGTCGGAGGAAAGGAAATCTTAATGGTCCATATAAAACGCTTACTTCCTTCACTATTCAACAAGTTAGCAAAAAAAATAAAACCAACATAGTTTGCTATTAATCAACTTAATAACATAATAATGAAGAAAAACATTACAGGGATTCAACAAATGGGAATTGGCATTCCAAATGTTCATGAAGCATTTGAATGGTATAGAAAAATGCTTGGGATGGACATAAAAATTTTTGAAGAAGCTGCCACAGCAGAACTAATGCTGCACTATACTGCCGGCAAACCAAGAAAAAGACATGCCATCCTTGCCATCAATATGCATGGGGGTGGTGGTTTTGAAATCTGGCAACACACCGAACATATCCCTGTGCCGCCTGTTTTTGATGTACAACTCGGTGATACAGGCATTTTTATATGCAAAATAAAAACCAATGACATTTGCGCGTCACATAAAGATTTACTTTATAAAAAAGTAACCATCCTGGGAGGAATAGATGCAAATCCGGTGGGGACACCACACTTTTTCTTTAAGGATCCCTTCAATAATATTTTTCAGATGGTTGAAGACCCTTCTGTATACGAAAAGTCCACATCTCCTAATGGAGGCACTTATGGTGCCATGATTGGCGTATCTGATATAGAAAAATCCCTGAAGTTATACCAGGATATACTGAATTATGATGTGATCGTGTATGACCGTGTGGAAACTTTTGATGATCTGAAGTCTTTGCCCGGAGGAAACGCCAGGGTAAGAAGGACACTTCTTCAACACAGCGAACCCCGTAAGGGTCCGTTCAGTAAAATTTTCGGTCCAACGGAAATTGAACTGGTACAGGTTCTGGACAGGACCCCCTCTCCTATTTTTAAAGATCGGATTTGGGGTGATCTCGGATTTATCCATCTTTGTTTTGATGTGACCGGAATGAATGAATTAAAGAAGGAATGTGAAAAAGCAGGATTTCCTTTTACTGTTGATAGCAGTAATAGTTTTGATATGGGAGAAGCAGCCGGTCATTTTGCTTATGTTTCTGATCCTGACGGAACGCCCATCGAATTTGTAGAGACACATAAAGTACCCGTCTTTAAGAAATATGGTGTTTTTATCAATCTAAAAAAGAGAAATCCGGAGAAATCACTGCCTTTTTGGGTATTGAAAGGATTAAAGCTGAACAGAGTTAAATAAAAAACATAAATAAGAATG
>CAYSRH010000383.1:0-2568 GCA_964433245.1 uncultured Bacteroidales bacterium
CTAGGTCCTTCTGTGCGGCCGCTGCATCCACAAACAGACTATCGAACCAGGTGAAACCAATATCAATATTAATGCCGGTAACCTCAGATTTCAACTCAAAATACCGATTTAGCACAGGAGAAGCGACAGTATAGGTATAGTTGTAACGTCGAAGAGTAATTCTATTAAGGTCGCCCAAATCATAAAACAGAAATCCAGCATTACAGATATTGTTATCGTTTGAGTTAATGAGATGCTTAAATTCCATGTAACCCGAATCATGGCTGTTATAGATGTAATTCAAGTTGTCCTCTAACTGAATACCCTCCCCATATATTATGTTATTACCCTCTCCTTGATAAAAATAAAGGTTATATCCCTGCTGATTAACCCTCCCTCTATCCATGCTTAACTTTCCCACAATAGTCAATGATGAAAGCAAGTGCAACTTCGTTTGCCACACATTAAGATTATAAAGATAGGACGGCTCGATCAGCTGGATTAAAGAGTTATCTCCCGACATAAAAAATAAATTACCAGATGGACTACCTGTAGATAAAGAGGTTTTTTCAAATAAATGAGGTACAGTAGAGAAAAAATTATTTTCCAATACGATATGCCCGTTGTTGTCAATACTTGATATCCTGCCCGGGTCGTTGTGCAGAATAATGTCACCAGCACAAAAGAGGGTGTCATGGGTTGAAATCATCAGATCTCTATTCTCTATATATAAGGTATCTGCTCCCCTTGTCGTAAGAGAAGTAAGACATGCCAAGAGCACAAGGCAGGCTATGCCAGCAACAAAATGAAAGCTTGCAGGGTTAAGGGCAGACAGGAATCTATCCTGCCTACCCTCCTCCTTCCTTTGTTTATTCATAAGGGTTAATAAACAAAAATCCGGTGGAATACGCTCCACCTATAGCGACAAACAAGGGTTAACTTATTTGATCTGTTTTATTTTTTTTTATTCTTCTATTTTATTCCTTCATCCATTGCCATGCTCCGTATTTGCGTCCTGACCTGATAATTAACTGATAAGAACCGGCAGGCAACAATGACACATCAACGGTCTGCATCGTGCCTCCTTCTATTTGCTCTTTCCCATACACCAGCTGACTCTGGGCATTGACAAGCCACAAGGCATCAATGAACAAATCACTCTCTATATACAAATTCTCTGATGCCGGATTAGGATACAGTACAATCGCTTCCTGGTCCAGACGATACTGCGCTATGGCATTTTCCTCTTCGGGGTGTTGCACAACAAATACCACCGGACGGCTTACAGAATCCGGAGGGTCGGCATTATCCCGCACCGTAATCACAGCATGAATAACAGAACAAAGAGCTGAATCCTTTGAAGTGGGATACAGCCAATAACTTAAGAGACCGGAACTCAGTAGTGAAATTCGACAATTGATCTCATGCTCCAGCTCCATGCTCCAATAAACCCTTTGACCGAGGGCGCTGTCCGGATCAAAAGCATAAAAACAGGTGTCGCAAGACTCGTTGTACTCAGAGTAAGGCAAATATAGTGTGTCCGGAAATAAGGTAAGCACAGGCAGGGAATTGACCCAATGCACAAGTACGGGGAGTGTCAGGGTGTCGGCATATGCTCCATCGTCAATCATGACGCTTATTTCAAACAAGGGATAGCGATGTCTGTCCACCTTGCTGCTGTCTGCTACCCACAAGCACCCGGTCTGATCCAAAGAAAAGACACCGAGTGTATCCACAAGTTGCCAGGAGTGTACCTGACCGGTGTCCGGATCAAAGAAATCAAAACAATGCACCAGGTCGCCCTGCGACTGAAATTCACCCATCAAAAGGGTGTCCAATGGTTCCAGTTCCGGCGGATCGTTGACCGACCAAAGCGACACCGTGAAGGTATCCGAAAGCACCTGACCATAGCCATCAAAAGCACTTATAATCAGCGTATCTTCACCATGCTTATGGGGAAGCGGCATCAGCACCAGCGAACTGCCATACAAGTCATAATCAATCCGGGATTGTGTAACAGCATGTCCTTGTACAGAAAAAACAATCCATTCAAATCCCAGGCTGTAGGAGAAATAATCTTGCAGAGGAATGAAGAGGGTATCAAAATCTTCCGGCAGAGTCAAATCATCAAAACAGGCAAGCTGACTGAGCGTATCAGTGGTTAGCTGAAATTCGTAGGCGCCGAGGTCAATGGTGTCATGCACAATACGGGGCAAGCCCAACAGGTCATGCACCAAAGTACTATCCACATTGTTTCCGGCATTGATACAAGGTGACCCCGGTTGCAAGCGGTAATTGGAAGGTCCCAGAAAAAGCGGATCCCCAATGATGTTGTTTTCGGCTAAAAAGCCGGAAGTTTCCAAAAGAGGCAAGGGGACAGAATCCGTGATGAGGTTGTGTGAAAACCACAGGTGACCGAGGCTGTCAGTCTCCAGCATCATCCATTGCGAAGCTGAATCCACCGGCACCACAATGTTGTTATAAAACAGCAGGGTGTCAAGTGTATCAGCAAAAAAGAAGGATGATTGCTCCTGGTAGGCTGCATTGCGAACAAAACTGTTGTTATACACCTCTCCATAGCCCAGCTTA
>CAYSRH010000384.1:0-2560 GCA_964433245.1 uncultured Bacteroidales bacterium
CGGCTCAACATCTTATTCATATTCAGATTAATCATGTTGAAACGGAAAATAAAGAGATGTATATAAAAATTTATAATACGAGAGGAGAGATTGTAAACATTATGCCTGTTAGGGACAATCATATCATATGGAACAGAAAAAATGCACAACAAGTTGAATGTCCCGATGGCATGTATTTGTTGATGTTACAGGAAAACAAACGTATAGTTGCCGAAACGAAGATAATTTTATTCTAAATGAATAGATATTTTTTTCTGATATATTTATTTATTAGCACCATTGCTTTCTCTCAAGGTCTCCATTTTTACAAAGAAGATTTGAATTTCCACTATTTTAGCGATACCATGCATGTGGAAGGGATATATTATTTTTATAATTTGGCGAATAATTCCATTCAGCAACATCTTTATTATCCTCTTCCTCATGATTCTGTTTCCGGTAAATACAGGGTGACAGGTATAACGAATATGAGCCGCCAAAAATCGGTGGATTTTAAGTATAAGAAAAACGGTATTTATTTTCCCATTGAGCTGAATGCATATGAAACCGTCAAATATCATCTATCCTATTTTCAATTGTTTCCTTTTTATCAGGCGAGATATATATTGAAAACTTCTCAATATTGGAATGAGCCTTTTGAGTCAGCCCATTATATATTAAAGACATCCCGGAAGGTGGATTCGTTTAGTATATGGCCGGATACATCCTATGTAGTGGATGATACACTGATGTATGAGTGGAATAAACAATCTTTTTATCCTGAACAAGATATGATATTCTTTCTACAGAAACCTTGACGAATAAGTCTGATAACCCCCGCTCGTGCCGACGTCTTGTCGGTGTGTTCCCTCTCATTACATACATCATATCAGTATGAACACGTCAGTGTGCAACCGGATGATAGTTAATTGAAGGAGATGGAATTTGATAAACAGGATATATTCATTATATTTGCATTTGCAAATACTTGATTAAAATATTTGGAGAATGACATTATTTTTTGCTTTTGTACTGATACTGACGGCCTATTTTTTAGGGGCGGTTCCTTTTTCTATTTGGTTTGGCAGGTTTTTGTATCAGATTGACATCAGGGATTATGGCAGTGGAAATGCCGGGGCAACCAATGCAGGAAGGGTGCTGGGAAAAAAAGTCGGAATATTGGTCTTTTTTTTAGATGCACTAAAGGGTTTTTTTGCGGTTAATATTTTGTGGTTGAGTGGTTTTTATGTCCCCGGAACAGAAAGTTATGTGAATTTTCAGATTTTACTGGGAATTGCAGCTGTAATAGGGCATATTTTCCCTGTTTATGTTGGGTTTAAAGGAGGAAAAGGCGTAGCAACTCTTTTTGGTGTGATCATTGCCATAGCACCGCTTCCTACAGCAATGGTTGCAGGTGTTTTTGTTCTTACATTGCTGACAACCAAGTATGTGTCTTTGAGTTCTCTGGCTTGTGGACTGGCTTTTCCTTTGGTGTTGTTGTTTGTTTTTAAGATAAACAATATTAACCTGATTCTTTTTTCAATTGCTGTTTTTGTTTTGTTGTTGGTTACACATCAAAAAAACATAGAAAGACTGGTAAGACGGGAAGAAAACAAGGTTGGATTCCTTTGTAAAAAAAAATAAGGAACTGAAAAATCAAATATTTTATAAAAATCTCTTTTCCAGCATTGAATTTAATTCCTGTTGTGAAATATTCAGCATAATTTTTCCTTCCTCTGCGACTGAGATGGTTCCCCGTTCTTCTGAGATGACAATAATAAAGGCATCAGTATGTTCAGAAAGTCCCAGGGCAGCCCGGTGTCGAAGCCCGAGATGTGCCGGCATATAGGTGTTTTCTGAGACAGGCAATACACATCTCGCAGCTTTTATTAAATCTTTGACAATGATCATTGCGCCATCGTGAAGGGGTGTGTTTTTTGTGAAGATACTTTCAATAAGCCTGTTTGAGGTATTGGCATCAATGATGTCTCCGGTTTTTGTATAGATGCTTAGTTCTGATTTTTTTGCAATTACGATCAGGGCACCTGTCTTGGATGCACTAAGATTCGTACAGGCTTTGACAATACTTTTTACATGGACATTGGATTTATTCCGGATATTTATTGAAAGCAGCTTGTTAAAACTAAAACGTTCGTTGGAAAAATATTGTGAGCCAATAAGGAGAAGAAAGCGTCTGATCTCTTGTTGAAAAACAATGATCAGGGCAATCACCCCCACACCGATAACCTGTCCGAGAATAGTGCCGAGGAGCTGCATGTTAAGAGATTTGACTATCAGCCAAAAAATATAAATCAAAAAAATACCAATAAAAATATTAAATGCAGAGGTGCCTCTGATTAGTGTGTATAATTTATAGAGAAGAAAAGCAACCAGGAAAATATCCAGGATGTCAAAAAAACGAATTGTGATAAAACAATCTATCATGTTTAGTTACCTTGTTGCTTTACAAATATACAAATCATAAAGAATTTCATCTGTTTATATTTTATTTTTTATATTTTATTTGTCAGATGGAGCTCGCCATGAGACTAATTCTTTTTCTAACTGACAATCAATCAAA
>CAYSRH010000385.1:0-2523 GCA_964433245.1 uncultured Bacteroidales bacterium
CTCTGCGCGAAAACTCCATTTTCTGCGTTACGCTCGTCTGAAAACTCCTCATTTACACCAGTAAACTGTGGGTTTTCAGACTTCGCAAGCCTTGAAAATGAAATTTTCGCATCAAAGACAGTGGTTTTCGCACAAGCACTAACTAATACAAAAAACAAAACTATCCAAATCTTAGAATGTTTCATCAATTAACTTATTTACTATTTTCACAATCTTTAAAATATGATTCATTATCAAAACATTGTTTTAATCTGGGAAAGACCTTCTTTATGGATCAACCTGTCAATAGATTTTGAACAACAATACTCCGTGTGGTTTAACTTTGGCTTCAATTTCCTCTCTTACTTTTCCGATATTTTTTTGCTTCCAAATATCCCTTAACATTTCTCCTGTTAGATGAAAGTCATTTAGATTAAATTTAATAGTTTGATCTTCTGGGGAAGTATTAAATAATCCTATGGCATACGTTCCGTCATACAGTTTTTTAACAAATACATGTTTTCCATCCTGATAATCCGCCACTAAATGTTCTGCGGGTCTTCCTTTAGGGTCCTGGTTAATTGAAATTACTTCATTGTTTTTAAGGAGACCTAAGGTAAAATCATCAAGTTGAGATAAATCACATCCCAGGATCATTGGAGCTGAAAAAAGTGCCCACAAACTAATGTGTGTATATTGTTCATTGGCTGTTAATTTGGTATTGTGCAAGTTCTTTCCCCAACCAACGACACCTACGGTTAGCATATCAGGGTCATTCCAATGTCCGACAGATTGATACGGAGACCAACGGTCGTGATAAAAACCTCTTGAGTAAATACTTTTCCAGGAGTCATTAATATCTGGATTTACCCTCCATAGGTTTGAATATTGACTTATACTTTTCACATCTCCTATATCTACAGAACCGGAAATGCTAAGAATTATATCCCGATCTGTTTTTAGTAAAGCATCATGCATTGCAACAGTAAAAGGCACATGTTCATTTGCCCAGTCATATTTTAAATAATCAATTCCCCAATTGGCATATTGTTGAGCATCCTGTTCGTGAAATGGGTAAACACCGAAATCCTTACGTGCGTCAATTATTTTGCCATTTGGAGTATCAGCCGATCCGCCAGGTAAATTCATATATGAATTTACCCAGGGAGTAGAATAAATTCCGATTTTTAATCCCAATGAATGCACATAATCACAAAGCCCTTTCATGTCCGGAAACTTTTCATTTGCAGTAATTTGTTGTGTATTGGTATCTCTGTGTCCCTGCCATCCATCATCAATGTTAATATATGTCCAACCATAATCAATGAGTCCACTTTCCTTAAAAACTCTGGCTGCTTCCCTTACCTTAGCGTCATCAATATCAGGACCCCACACATTCCAGCTATTCCATCCCATTGGAGGAGTTAAACAAATATCAGATCCGCATATTATATTGAATATTGCAGTATCAGATCCATGATTGTTAGAAACGATTATTTCAGTTTTGTATTCCCCTTCACTTTCTATTTTTCCGGAAATAATACCTGAGCTTTGATCTAAAGACAATCCCTGAGGTAAATATGTAATAGTGTATTTTAAAGGTCTCTCACCACTTACGGGAATATAATACATAAATTTAGAATTAGGTCTTGCTCCGTAGTATTGAGGAGTATTAATGTTTGGCAAAAGTTTTTCTTCAGGTGTTAGAATGTGATAATCAGTATCAATAATCGTGGTAATCTCATCCTTATTACGAACACGTTGACTGCCTTTTGGGGTAAAACTAAAGGGTTTGGTTGTATCTTCCATTAAAAATTTAGCGTCTGCCCAGTTAGCAAAGGTTCCATTTGTTCTGTATTTTCCGATTTTTGCAATAAGTTGAATAACATGTTTATTTTTCAGGTCAATTTCAACTTCGATTGCGTCATCACTTGCATCCAAAGGTTGGCTTTCAAACATGATTACCCCATCAACCTTTATTTGAAAAATAACTTTCTCAGGATTTTCTATTGCTAATTGCATATCATCTACGCCAACTAAAGCATGAAAAAATCTTGCTTTGCCAGCGAGATCAAGTGTTATGTTACTGTGAACATGTACACCAACGCCACGTTCATAAACTTTACCATCAAGTTTTATTGATTCTCCGGCAATATTTGTTCCGGATAAAGGTTTTTTCCACCCGGATGTTCCATATTCCAAATCTAACTCATCCAGATAAAATTCTGTTTGTCCATTAACAACAATATGGATAAGAAAAATACTGACAAATAGAATGATGAATTTTTTACTATAGGAGAAAAAATTAATTAATCCGATAAATTGTTCTTTTAGGTAAGACTTAGCATAATAAACCATAAAAATATATTATTATGTATTTAAGATTTCTAAAATCATGTTCAAATATATCAATATTTTTCACAATTTTACATATAGATTTTCACTTTTTTATTAAATTTTATCTGTTCATTTATCAGTTGTTTAATTGTTTGGTTTTACCACGAATTTAATGAAAGCTTGTCTTTGTTTATATGTAGATAAAAT
>CAYSRH010000386.1:0-2508 GCA_964433245.1 uncultured Bacteroidales bacterium
AAATCTGTATGCCTGTTAAAAATAAAAATTATATGTTAATGATGGTAGTATAGGAAACAAATAAGTTTTTGTTGCAATTGTTTTGTTTGGATCTTCATCATCCTGAGAAAAATTAATCGCCCATGCATTATGCCTGTTATATACGTTGTAAACAGAAAGGTTCAATTCCTGCCGAAACTTTGCCAACGATGGATTTCTATTGATTTTCCATGTCAATGAGACATCCATCCTGTGGTAGTGAGGCATTCTGTAGCTATTCCTTTCTGCATAAACAGGCACTATTTTTCCTCCATACTCATAACGTCCCACCGGAAAAGTAACAGGATTGCCTGTGGCATAGACCCAGTTTACCGAACTTACAAGTCTTGACGTGATATGATAGCTAAGAACCACCGAAACATCATGCGGTCTGTCGTAAGGTGCCGGGTATGGATTTCCTTCATTTAATTCAGGAATGGTTCTCGTGGTGCGGGAATAGGTATAACTTATCCATCCATTTAGTTTTCCGCGGGGCTTTTGAAGTAACAGTTCAACACCATATGCCCTTGACTCTCCGATTCTAATCTCTGCATCCAAGTGCTGATTAAAGATCAGTTTTGCATAATCACGAAAATCTATGGTGTTTTGCATTTTCTTATAAAACAATTCGACTGATGTTTCCAGTCGATGATCAAAAAAATTACGAAAATAGCCCAGTCCAAATTGATCTGACAATTGCGGTTTTACGTTGTTATTTGCTGTAAACCAAATATCTAAAGGTGTCCCTCCGCTTGCATTAGAGGCTACCTGTACATATTGTACTGTTCTGGAATAGCTGGCTTTCAGACTATTATTTTCATTCATAATATAGGTTCCGCTAATGCGGGGTTCCGGGTTGATATACGTGTTATAAATGTTATTCTTCCCCACTTGTATCGAATCATGTACCTGATATGCATCGTCATAGGTATAAACTATTGCTTCTCCCATATTTTGAAAAGCTGACAAACGAATTCCATAGCGGGTGATAAAACGGTTTCCAATTTTTTGTTCGTTGGACAAATAGATACCATATTCCATTGAATTCTGAATAGGCAATCGCAATTCATTGAGATAATTATCTTCTCCCATGCCCTGAATAAGTCCCGGATTAAAAAGGTGATTGGTGGCAATAACACCAAAACGAATGGTATTATATGGATCTAAGTAATATGTGAAATCCATTTTTCCTGAATAATCCCGCATGTCATAATTCCATAAAAATGAGGAAGGTTCAGACTCAGGAGTGCCTAACACATAATCATACTTGCTATAGAGAAACATGAAATTCGCAAAAAGCTTGTTACTGAAAAAATGATTCCATCGAACAGTACCGGTTGCATTGCCAAATCCAAATGAAGCATAAGGATTTTCAAATACATCCCTGCCCCCATATCCGGAAATAAACAGCCTGTTATTTTCATTGATGTCCCAACTGATCTTGGCATTCAGGTCATAGAAATAAAGTTTGTTGTCTCTTAAGGCTTCATCATCACTAAACATCAACAACAAATCTGCATAAGTACGTCGTCCGGAAGCAAGAAAAGTTAGTTTATCTTCAATGACCGGACCGTCAACGGTTAATCTGCTGGATATTGTTCCAATACCTCCGGCTCCCTGCCAATTCTTTGAATTCCCGTCTTTCATATGTATTTCGAGTAAGGAAGATAGCCGACCGCCATGTTGTACAGGGATATCCCCCTTATATAGTTGAATATCTTTAATCGCATCGTTATTGAATACAGAAAAAAATCCGGCAATATGGGACGCGTTATAAACCAGGGCCTCGTCAAGCAATATCAGGTTCTGATCCGGGCTTCCACCACGGACACTGAATCCTGACGAACCTTCTGAGGTAGATTGTACTCCGGGCAACAATTGCAATGCCTTTATCACATCCACCTCTCCAAATAATGCAGGAATATTCTTGATTGTTTCTGTATTGAGACGCTGCACGCTCATCTGTGGTGTAATGATATGCCTGTTTATTGCTTCTGCCGTGACCTCCACGCCCTCTAACAAACTGGCTGAAGGAGAAAGGTTTACTGACAATTGTCTGTCACCATCCAGGGTAAGGGAAATCTCCTCTGCCTGATAGCCAATGTAAGATATAAACAAAGTATATTTTCCTTCCGGTAAGGTAAGTGAGTAAAAACCATAGGCATTGGTCACGATCCCCACATTTCTTTCTTTCACAACAACAGAAGCCCCTATCAAACTCTCTCCGTTGGACTCATCTTTTACTGTTCCTGATACGGTATAACGCTGTTGTTCTATTCCTGCAAAAGAAATTGCTGCAAAAAAAACCAATAGAATCGATAAAGTAAGTATCTTGCACATTGTGGCAGAAAAACGTAATAATGATTCATAACAAACCGTTTTGTAAAAATATTGTTTTTTCTTTATTTGAATACATTACTGTCCGATTAAAAAACATTATTTCGTATATATGACTGACAATCGAATCATTACGACAGGTCGCCCCGAATG
>CAYSRH010000387.1:0-2506 GCA_964433245.1 uncultured Bacteroidales bacterium
GCTGACCATTATTGGTGCTCCTGTTGTTTTCCCGTCAAAAATACCACTCATTAATTTTGGCGTGTCAGCTTCTATTCGTGGTGTAGTGCCTTTTGCTCCGCTTTTTCTTCGTTGCAGGTCGTTAGTGAAATCAAGATCAGACAATTCTATACCTGCCGGACATCCGTCAACAATGATCCCTGTCTCATGTCCGTGTGATTCGCCATAGATACTAACCCTGAAAAGAGAACCGAAAGAATTCATTTTGTGTTTTTTTATCTGTTGATATCTGTCTTATATGTTACGTAGCAAAGATATATATTTTTCCATTGTGTGTCTCGGTATTTGTCCGGGAGCTGCTGCATTTCCATTGTCCGGAGCTGCATATGTATAGGAAGCTCCCAAAAGGGGGGCAAGTACACGGCTTATTTTCCCTTGTTCCCCCATGCCAAAAGCAACAATATTTTTATATGTGGAATATAGTGCCATGACATTGGCGATATCTTGCTTATTGTTAATGGTTGTTACGATTTTGGCTATGTCTGCACCATATTTGAAGCATCGATCGGTAATCTCATGTAAATCTTGCAACGCAGGTGTTTCTGTGAAATGATGATATGATATGATCACTTGTGTTTTGTGTAGTTGTGCAAATTTGATCAGTTCTTTCCGATATGTATCGGGTGCTTCTATTTCAACATCAACATATGCAGCACCTGATTGAATGGCTGTTTTAAGAAATTCCAGGCGTTGCTTCTCATCATATTTTTCACATGGTCTGAAGGTCGCAATTAATTTGCAGGGAAGAGAAAATATTGTTGTAACTTGTTGAGAATTCAGTGTCATTGTGTCCATGCGTATCTCTGCAAAGGAATCTTCCTTTACGGCATTCAGGCAGCTTTGGTAATCCGGATCAGTATAACTAACACAAACCATTAATAATGTCCTCCAGATTAGAGATAGGTATGGATGTAAACTCAACATTGCCTATCCCGTTTAATAAAATGAAGTGGATATTTTCTTTTTCCCGTTTTTTATCTTTTTTCATTGCTTCAAAAAGTGCAGATCTTGAAACTTCCAGTGATGTAGGGAGTCCGTAATCTTGAATCAGGGATTCAATACGCCGGCAATCTGCTGTGGTAAGCAACCCTTTATTAACACTTAAACGGGCGGCTAGTACCATGCCAATCCCAACAGCTTTACCATGTGAGATACCTGTTAGTTTTTCATAAGCATGCCCGAATGTATGTCCGAAATTCAGAATACGCCTGATGCCTTCTTCTTTTTCATCTTGATTTACTACCTGTGATTTGATGACCAGACTATCATAAATAAGTTGCTGTAATACTTCCTTGTCGCATGCGAGGGCTTTTTCTCTGTTATTTTCGAGATATATAAACATGTCATGATTTTGAATACAGGCATGTTTTATAATTTCTGCAAAGCCTGACACAAATTCATCTTCAGGAAGGGTTTCCAACATTTCGGGGTCACATATCACAAATTCCGGTTGTGTAAAAGTCCCGATCATATTTTTATATCGTTTGAAATTTACTCCGTTTTTCCCTCCTATACTGGCATCAACCTGAGACAGGAGGGTTGTTGAAACAAAACCAAACCGAAGCCCCCTGAGAAAAGTCGAAGCAACATATCCTGTAATATCACAAACGATACCTCCTCCTATACCAACAATAAAAGAAGACCGATCTGCCTCAAGATCAACCAGCCTGTCATAAATTTTTTCAACAGTTTGCAGTGTTTTATTTTTCTCTCCTTGCCCTGTTTCTATCACAAGAGCATCTTCAGGGAAAAAGCTTCCATATAAGCCTCTGACACGTTTATCTGTGATAATTACGAGGTTTTTTTTTTCGCAGGTGTAGTGTGAGAGGTTTCCTATGGATTCTCCAAGGTATATTGTTGATTGACCAAGATTTGTGTTGATGGCTAACTGTTGCATGTGATATGATATTCACTTTTATTTTTCAAGAACTTCGATAAGCTCAACTTCAAAGATCAAAGCCTGGTTAGGTCCGATGGATTCCGGTCCTTGTTCTCCATAAGCCAAATCAGGATGTATATACAATATGTGTTTTGCTCCTTCCTGCATGAGTTGCAGTGCTTCCGTCCATCCCGGAATGACCTGGGAAACACCTAATATGGCAGCTTCTCCTCTACGGTAAGAACTGTCAAATTCTTTTCCGTCAATAAGTGTGCCACGATAGTGCACTTTTACCTTGGAGTTTGTTGTAGGTTTTGCTCCGCTTCCTTCTTCAATGATTTTGTAAAGAAGACCGGATTCTGTTGTCAAAACATCCTCCTGTTTTTTGATTTCTGATAAGAATTTTTCTGCCTTTTCAAGATTATTTTCTGCTTTTTCAGCCATCATTTTCATAAAAGATGCGTTTACATAAGTAGTAGCTTCTTCTATTGTCATTAAGCCAGTGTCTTCTTTCCCATAAACAGATGCAACAGCTGCAGAAAATGCTTCAGGGCTTAATGTGTCAAAATTTTGACGGATATTGGAAGC
>CAYSRH010000388.1:0-2504 GCA_964433245.1 uncultured Bacteroidales bacterium
ATCAACATTAAAAAACATGGTTATATCACTTGTGCTGGTGACCATGTTATCCTCAACTGCACTGGGAGTTGCCTATACCATCACCCAAAGTGCTATTGAAGAAGCTGAATTAACCAAAAGAACACAGGCAATACAAAAAGTTATTGCCTCTGACTTTGATAATGATCCGATAAATGAAGCATTTGAAGTAGAAGTTGGCAATGACAAGATCACCATTTTCCCTGCAAAAAAAGACAGTGAATGGGCAGGTGTTGCAATAGAATCTTTTACCACAAAAGGCTATAGCGGTTTTATTGGTATTATGGTCGGATTTAAACCCGATGGAACTATTTACAACACCCAGGTAATTAGTCATAACGAAACACCCGGACTGGGGGATAAAATGATGGGAGACGAATTCCGGATACAATTTAACAACAAACACCCTGAGAATTTTAACCTCGAAGTAAAATCAGACGGAGGGGATATTGATGCAATCACTGCAGCAACAATCACATCACGTGCTTATTGTGATGCCATAGAAAAAGCATATAAAGCATTTCAAAAAGGAGGAATAGAATAATGAATCAATGGAAAAATTTTAGCAGAGGACTTATCAAAGAGAACCCGGCATTTGTACTTTTCCTGGGCTTATGTCCGATGTTGGGTACCACAACATCAGCTTACAACGGATTGATGATGGGACTTGCAACAACCTTTGTGCTGGTATCGTCCAGCATTGTTGTTTCATTAATCGCAAAACAGATTCCTGACAAAGTCAGGATCCCGTCTTACATTGTGATCATCGCATCATTCGTAACAATTGTTGACCTGTTGATGAAAGCTTATATGAATACCCCCGGACCTGCCGGTGAGCCAAGTCTGTATGATCAATTGGGTATTTTCATTCCATTAATTGTTGTCAACTGCCTGGTACTTGGACGGGCTGAAGCATTTGCCTCCAAAAATAAGCTGTTAGATGCCACAGTGAACGGACTCGGTATGGGATTCGGATTTGCTTTTGCCCTGTTATTATTGGGAGCTGTAAGAGAAATCCTCGGTAGTGGGGCAATCTTCAGTTGGAAGTTTATCGAAGGAGATGGTATGCTGATCTTTATACTGGCGCCCGGAGCTTTCATTGTTTCAGGATATCTGATTGCGATCATCAATAGAATTAATAACAGCAATTAAATAATAAAACTTATATAAACATGGAATACATTCTTATCATTATAGCCGCTGTCTTTGTCAACAATATTGTGTTGGCTCAATTTTTGGGAGTTTGTCCTTATATCGGTGTTTCCGGCAAAGTTGACACAGCAGCAGGAATGACCGGTGCCGTAACATTTGTTATGGTTATCGCTACAACAGTAACATACATGATCCAGCACTATGTGCTGATTCCTCTTAACATTACCTATCTGCAAACGATCACTTACATCCTGGTGATTGCTTCACTTGTACAGATGGTAGAGATCATGTTAAAAAAAGTATCTCCCCCTCTCTACAAAGCATTGGGTATCTTCCTTCCCCTGATCACCACAAACTGTGCTGTGTTAGGTGTTGCCATCCTTACCATCCAGAAAGAATTCAATCTATTGGAAGGGGTTGTTTTTGCCTGTGCCAATGCAGTGGGATTTGGACTGGCACTTATTTTGTTTGCCGGAATACGGCAACATCTCGATATGATGAATCTGCCAAAAGGCATGCGGGGAGTTCCTGCAGCTTTTGTTGTTGCAGGTATCCTGGCGATGGCATTTATGGGATTTGCCGGAATCGCTTAGATCATCTATTTATTTGAATTTCTTTTTGGCTGCATAAGCAGCACCGATAATTCCTGCTTCATTTAACAATTTGGCCGGCACAACAGGTGTATTACATGTAATCAGTTTATTGAACCTCTCCATTTTTTTACTGACACCACCGCCCACAATATAAAGGTCGGGATACAACAATGTTTCCATATAACACAAATATTCATTAAAACGCTTCCCCCACACATCCCATTCCAAAGATTCTTCTTTTCGAATTCTGTCAGCAGCATACTCCTCTCCCGTTTTTCCGTTTGGCATAATAACATGCCCCAACTCCATATTGGGAACTAACTTTTTTCTGGTAAACATTACAACACCAATACCACTACCCACAGTAATCAACACCACCAATCCCTTATCCTTTTTCCCTGCACCATATTTCATTTCGGCAATTCCCGCAGAGTCAGCATCATTTAACACCAGTGTCTGGCATCCCGTTGCCTGCATGATCAACTTCTCAGCATCAACACCAATCCACGATTTATCTATGTTTGATGCTGTTTTCACAACACCTCCCTGAACAGCAGCAGGAAATCCAACGCCCACAGGACCTGTCCAGTCATATTCCTTTACAAGTTTTTTGATTGCTCCGGCAATATTATCAGGTGTTGCAGGTTGGGGAGTTTCTATGCGATGCCGTTCTGTGAGCATAACACCTTTCTTAATATCCACCGGAGCTCCTTTGATTCCGGATCTTCCAACATCTATTCC
>CAYSRH010000389.1:0-2012 GCA_964433245.1 uncultured Bacteroidales bacterium
ATAACAAAAATTATATTAGGATTTTTCATATTAATCTTAATAGTGAGTTGTGAAGATGAAGATGCAGTAAGAATTCCGGAGTTTCAGGAAGGAGTTAATTTAAGAATAACATTGGATCAGTCTACGCAGGCCTTAGATGCAAGTGATCTGGAAAACGCAAGTTTAATTTTCAATTTTTATTCTGAAAATCAAAACATTGATTCATTGATTATTAGTGCATCATTATTCAGGTTTTCTACTGGAGAAACATTAGGCCCTGAAAGAATTCTTGTTTTTCAACAAGAAGATTTCAGCAATGAAGCTATAGAAAATGTTGAAGTAACTTCTCAGCAATTAGCTGAATTGTTTAATCTCGAAGTCAGTGATTTAGGAGGAGGGGATAGATTTAACTTCACTAATGTTACAAAATTAGAAGATGGTAGAGTTTTTCCTGAACCGATTGGACCAGATTCAACTATTTCAAATGTGGCAGCATCAATTTCAGGCGGTAATGCGCCAAGTTTCAGTACGGATGTAGAAGTTTTTATAGCATGCCCGATACCGGATGGATTCGCAACTGGTCTTTATACAGTTGAGCAAGTAAGTGGTCCTGCTGATCCGTTTTTTGGTCTTCCAACCAGGTGGGCTAAAGAGCAAGTAAATGTAACACAGGTTAGTCCGATAGAAAGAAGCTTTTCAGGTACTTATTTTACATTTGGTAGCGTAAGATTTAATTTTTTGCTGATATGTGATGACATTTTGGTATCTCCAACAGCTACAGGCATAGGATGTGGCGGTCCCACGTTAGGCTGGAGAGGTGCATCGGATGCAGGTACTTATAGTGATGATGGAAATGAAATCACCATTAATATATTAGAGAACACTTTTGGTGCATGTGGTTTACCAATAGATGTTCCTTTAACTCTTAAATTAACTAAAGTTGAATAAAATGAAGCATATTAAATTAACATACTTATTATTCGGATTGATGGTTGTAATTTCATCTTGTGTGGATGATTATGAGGAAGCCAATCCGCCCAGAGCATTAGATGGGCCATTTTTTACGCTTGAAGCCGGAGGAGATATCATTAAGACTGAAGATGATGGTGACTTTCTGGCGGCGGGAGAAACAGCAGAATTTGTTATTAATGTTGTTGATGCACCCGGAGGAATAGAAGCGGTTGAAACCTCTATTGATGAAGAAGAATTAGGTGCTTTTGAGGTTGATCAGGCGTCTTTTAATCAAGTCAAAGGCCAAACTGAAGGAACATTTATTGTTAGATTTACGCCCATTGTAGATTTAGATGAAGATGTAACAGTAAATTTAGCCATTATTGTTTTAGATGGGCAGGACTCTTTAAAGTGGTTTGGTAGAAAACTTGCGTATCAAAAATCCCATGAAGAGACCTATACTGTTACTTTAGCATCTTGTACCTCCACAGGATTAGCCGGTACTTATGATGCAATTGCTTCCGGTAATACAATTGCTGCCGGAAGTGAAGTGCCTTATTCTGATTTAGAATCAGAAATTGTAATAACTGAAATTCGTCCCGGTTTATACAGGATATCTGATATTTCATTTGGTGCTTATGACCAAATTTATAATGATGATACTCCTACAGGTACAGTGAATCTCTGTGGCAGTGATATTTCAGATAATGTGGCTATTGATCAATATGATGACCCTTTTACTATTACAGGGCAAATAAATGGAGACGGTACAGTTTCTATTAACTGGAATAATACTTGGGGTGATGCTGGCGTTGTTACTTTAACTAAAAAGTAAAATCATTTATTTAAGATAAAATAGAAAGGTATGCTTTGGCATACCTTTTTTTTCCATAAATATAATTTCATGATCTTATGCGATACTATAGGTTTTTTTTTATTGTTTTATTAATTGGCTTCAATTCATATTTATATGCTCAAAATAAAAAATTTGTTTCCGTTAAAAAAAATAATAAGATAGTTGAGAGCAATGTATACCATGACCATTTCTTTGTTAAGTTGAAGAAGACAAATTCAACTTCCGG
>CAYSRH010000389.1:2022-2484 GCA_964433245.1 uncultured Bacteroidales bacterium
TTAAAGCCTTTATTTAATAATGAATCCAGTAATGGAAGGTTATCAAAACCAAATGTTATTGATGTCTCTTTATATTATCAGGTAGAAATTGAATCAGGTGAAGATGTCTGGCAAAAGATAAATGAATTTTCAGAAAGTGAATTTGTTGAATATGCTGAGCCTTCGTATAGGGTTTATCAAGAAGAAATGCCAAATGATCAACATTTGCAACTTCAATATTATTTGGATCAGATAAATGCATTCAAAGCTTGGGAAACAACTAAAGGAAGTGATGAAATTATAGTAGCGATAATTGATTCTGGTATTGATTTAGATCATCCGGATCTATTTGATAACATCTATCGCAATGAAGATGAAATTCCCGATAACAATATTGATGATGATAATGATGGTTATGTGGATAATTATTTTGGTAGATCGGAAGAGCACACGTCTGAACTCCAGTCACGTGAAACGATCTCG
>CAYSRH010000390.1:0-2483 GCA_964433245.1 uncultured Bacteroidales bacterium
TGTGTTAACTCCTGATTATGACGTAATTGCTCGTTTTCAGGGAGGTCCTAACGCCGGCCATTCTCTTGAATTTAATGATGTGAAACATGTTTTACATTTAATACCATCGGGAATATTTCATTCTGAAAAAATCAATATCATAGGAAATGGTGTTGTGCTGGATCCTAAAATATTTATTGAAGAAGTTACGGCTCTTGACCAATTCAATATTGAATATAAAAAAAACCTGCATATCTCGAAGAAGGCACATTTGATATTACCTACCCATCGTTTATTAGATAAAGCGAGTGAGATAGCCAAGGGAGATACAAAAATAGGATCAACACTTAAAGGTATAGGACCTGCCTATATGGATAAGACAGGACGAAATGGATTACGTGTCGGAGATGTTTTGTTGCCAAATTTTGAAGAGAAATACAATGCATTGAAAGAAAAGCATAAACAATTACTTTGTCAATATCAGATTGATATGGATATTGCTGAATTTGAAGATGGTTGGCTTGAAGCTGCTCATAAATTAAAAGAATTCATATTGGTGGATAGTGAACATGATATCAATGCCTACCTTAATATAGGAAAATCGGTTTTGGCTGAGGGAGCGCAGGGAACACTGCTGGATATTGATTTTGGATCCTATCCTTTTGTTACTTCGTCAAGCACTATTTCTGCAGGTGCATGTACAGGTCTCGGAGTTGCTCCTAACACCATTGGTGATGTGATAGGAATTTTCAAAGCTTATTGTACGAGGGTAGGGAGTGGTCCTTTTCCTACCGAGTTGTTTGATACGATAGGAGAGAAAATGAAAAAATGCGGAAATGAATTCGGAGCCACAACAGGACGTTCGCGTCGTTGTGGGTGGCTTGACCTTGTCGCGTTGAAATATGCAATCATGATCAATGGCGTCACCAGGTTGGTAATGACCAAAGGTGATGTTCTGAGTGGATTTGAAACCATTCGCGTCTGCAATGCCTATGAGATTGACGGAATGAAACATGATAAAATGCCTTATGATATAGCCGAAAAGCCTATTGAGCCGATTTATAAGGAATTTAAGGGATGGGAACAAGATATCTCAGGTTGCAGGACATTCAGTGGTCTGCCTGATCCGTTTAAGCAGTATATTGCGTATCTTGAAAAAGAACTAAAGGTTCCGATATCTGTTATTTCTGTGGGTCCTGACAGGGATCAAACAATTTTTCATGAAATTTAAAGACCAAGCTGTTGACAATCATTACAAATTTATCCCAGAAATGATATAAGTACACCGGCAGCGACAGCTGAACCTATGACGCCGGAAATATTTGAAGCCATGCAATATTGGAGTATGTGATTTCTTCCGTTTTTTGAAATGGCTACTTCATTGGCCACCCTGGCTGCCATTGGAACAGCACTAAGTCCTGTAGCACCGATAAGAGGATTGATCTTTTTTTCTGTGAACAGATTATAAAATTTCACAGCAAAAATTCCACCGGCAATAGCAAAACAAAAAGCTAAAAATCCTCCACCAATGATACCGATTGTTTTCCAGTCAAGAAAAACATTAGAAGACATAGTGGCTCCAACAGTAACACCGAGAAAAATCGTTGCGGGGTTCATGATGGATGATGTGGCGGCATCACTTAATCGTTTCGTGTTGCTTCCAATTTCTTTTATCAGGTTTCCAAAAAATAACATCCCCAATAAAGGAACAGCATCAGGGACCAGAATGGACACGCCGACAAATAAGACAATTGGAAAGATAATTTTCACTGTTTGTATGTTTTTTATTTCTCGTTTTGCAGGATAGCGGTTATCCATTTCTTTCATATTGATTCGTAACTCTTTGTCGGTGCAAAGTAATCGGGTAACAAAGGGAATGATTACGGGAACCAGAGCCATATATGAATATGCAGCAATGGCAATCGGACCCAAGAGGTGGGGAGCGAGAATGATTGTGGTGTAAATAGCCGTGGGACCATCAGCCCCACCAATAATACCAAGGGATGCAGCTTCTTTTAGAGTGAAAGCTCCGGTGGCCAGTGCTCCGAAGATGACAGAAAATATACCCAACTGGGCTGCCGCACCAAAAAAAGCAAGTCGTAAGTTTCTAAGCATAGGACCGAAATCAGTAAGTGCACCGACACCCATAAAAATAATTGGGGGCAAAAACCCTGTTTTTAGAAGAGAGTAATAGAGGAAGTTCATAATACCATATTCCTGGGCTATTTCAAAGAGATTCATATATCGATGATCCTGTAATTCAATAAATTCAACAGGAACTACAGCCATATTGCCACCGGGAAGATTTGCAAATATAACACCAAATCCGATGGGGATCAGAAGCAAAGGTTCGTACTCTTTCTTTATTCCCAAATACAGGAGAAAAGATCCGATGAAAAGCATCAAGAGAATTCCCGGTTCATTAGAAATCGCCCGGAAGGCCGTCATTTCATAAAGTGTTTGAATTATATTCATTGATTTTTAATATGTTACATAATTTTCAC
>CAYSRH010000391.1:0-553 GCA_964433245.1 uncultured Bacteroidales bacterium
AGTTCCAGCGCTCCTCGTATCCATCAAGTTTATAAGCATACATGTTTTCGTCCGGCGCCAGATAATTCAGCCCAACAAATTCAAAACCAAACACACTGTTTTTGTGCGATAAAATAATTGTATCGGTAAATTCAACAGGCTTTTTAAGTAATTTATTTTCAGTGGGTTTAACAGGTTTATTATACAATAAAAATTCAGATATTTTTACATTGGGAGGATGAGGATTATAATCCATATTTTTGGGGTTAATAATGATAACATTGTTTGATCCTCCGGTTATAATTTCACCTTGGACGGATTTTGTCAGAATTCCGGCATACAGGGCAAAATAATTATTTATGGTCAAATGTTTGACTTTTTGTTTGACCGGATTAAGGATAGAGAGCCCTTTTGATGAGGACATCCATATGTTACCATTTTGGTCTTCAAGGAGATTACTGATAAGATTCGCCGGCAATCCATCTTTTATTGAGTACCTTATAAATGTACCGCTGTGTTTGTCATAATAATTCAAACCTGAGCGGGTGGTAATCCAGATTCTTCCTTTACTGTC
>CAYSRH010000391.1:563-2473 GCA_964433245.1 uncultured Bacteroidales bacterium
TCCTGGAAAGTTGAAGTGACGTAGTTGCCGGATAAAGTATTGTTATTATGTGGATCATTTGTAAAAGATGTAAAGGAGCTGTCCGTGTGCTCAAACAAATACAAACCATCACGGGTAGAAAACCATGTTTTGCTTTCATTGTAACAGATATCATTAATAGTGGATGGTGACACGCCTGTTTTTTCCTTAAAAAAGTCCGAAAAATGAATATTCTTCTGATCTGATGCATTGAAATAATATAAACCAGTGTTTGATGCATACCAAACATGCCCGTTTGGCAACAGGCAATGTTTTAATCTGCTATAACGCGTTCCTTCAGGGAAAAACCAAAAAAAGGTATCTTTGACTAACTCACCCTTGTCATTATCATATTTGTACTCCTGCCGGCCATAGACACACCTGAAAGTACCATTCAGGTCCTTAAAAAATAGATGCATACGCTCATTCATCAGAACATCGCTCTGCCGGGAAGGAACAAAAAACCGTTCATACGTTCCCGATTGTTTCGAAAACTTAATGATACCGGCTGTTTCCGTCCGTATCCAGATATTTCCTGATGCATCCTGAAGCATCTCTTTGAAATCCGTATTTCCAGCCTCATTATCCGGCGGGATGATGTGATACTCTAAAAAATCATAATACATATCATACTTATCAATACCATAATTACCGGTTCCTATCCAGAGTGTATTGAATTTATCACAGAACAGGGATAATATAACATCGTCAGTCAGAGAATAATCATCTGTATATGAGGATGAAAACGTTTTAATCTGCTTTGTATTCTGGTCTATCCTGGCCAAACCGTTATTCAGGAGTGAAACCCACATGTTTCCCTGGTTATCATTGATAAGGTCTAACATATGCTTTCTTTTGAGTGGAGAAACATCCAGTTTCTGTACCAGCATATTCTGCGGATTGAAAATGATAAGACCTTCATTGGAAGTAGCCAACCAGATATTCCCGTAATCATCCGATTGAATATTTGTTATATAATTGCTAAAAAGCTTGTTTTGAAGCGTCTTTTTGTTAAAACGAGCAAAATTCCTCCGTTGCCTGTTAAAACGGCACAATCCCTGAGCCCAGGTTGATATCCATAATTGTCCTGCCTGGTCTTCAAAAATATCCATAATGCCGTTCTTACTAATTGAATACCGATCATCCGGCTCATGCATGTAATGTGCAAAAAGTCCTGTTTCCATATCAAAAGTAGAAAGTCCACCATAAGTACCAACCCAGATCAGCCCACGGTTATCCTGTAAAATATCAACAACATTATTGTGGCTCAAAGAAGTACTAAGGACGGGATTATGCCTGTAATTAGTAAAAGAATCTGTTAATGGATCATACACTGAAAGACCATTACTGTTAGTTCCGATGAGTATCTTTCCTGTGGAGGACTCAAGTAAACACTGAATGTAATTACCCGGCAGAGTTGTTGAATCACCGGGAATATGTCTGTAGACGGTAAACTCGTATCCGTCATACCGGCATAATCCGTCAGCAGTTCCAAACCACATATAACCTGCCTTATCCCTCATAATTGCCAGAATGGCCTGATTAGGCAATCCGTCACGAACATTGATATTTGTAAAAAAATGCCTGGATGACAAAGCCGGGAACGCCTGATACCATCCTGATATAAGTAAAAATAATATAATCGACCGATATGAGAATGATTTATGTTGCATGTACTTTTAAACACATTGACCATGTAAAAATATAAAAATTGTTGCATTTTACATAATCCGAAGCAAACTGTTCAAATCTTGCAGAATTCTAAAATCGGTATAAAAGTTAATAACAATGAAAATTTTTCAAATTGAACTTTAAACCTTCATATGTTAACCATTTTCAGACATCTATTGGCATAAATAATCCAAGTCCGGCATTTCAATATTAGCTTGCGA
>CAYSRH010000392.1:0-2463 GCA_964433245.1 uncultured Bacteroidales bacterium
TGGAACATGATATTGATGCAATTGCTTCATCTTTTTTTCCAAAAACACAGGATATCTATGATAAGTTAATGAAAGATGCAAAGGCGATCTGTCGTTTTGACCCTGCCGCAAACAGCCTTGCGGAAGTTATCGTTGCCTACCCGGGATTTCTGGCTATTACAGTGTACCGGATTGCGCATGAACTCTATAAGCTGAAAATACCGATCCTCCCCCGCCTGATATCAGAATATGCACACACAAAAACAGGTATTGACATCAATCCGGGCGCTACGATTGGTGATTATTTCTTTATTGATCACGGAACAGGTATTGTGATTGGCGAAACCACAATTATCAAAGACAATGTAAAAATATACCAGGGTGTTACATTGGGTGCTTTAAGTGTGGAGAAAAGCATGGCGCAAAGCAAGCGGCATCCAACCATTGAAGACAATGTTATTATCTACGCAAATTCGACAATACTCGGAGGAGAAACTGTTATCGGACATGATTGTATCATTGGCGGTAACAGTTGGATCACTGAAAACGTACCAGCCTACTCGCTTGTCTTTACAAAAAACGAGACGATCGTACGATCCAAAAAATCGTGAAACTTATTAACTTTTGTCTAATCTGATTAAATTCATTAATTGTAAATCTTCAGCTGAATCCGGGCATTTCAAATTTAATCAGTAATGTCCGACTAAATTCCAACAGGTCACCGCTATGCGGTTATGTTATCTGTTTCTGTAATGATTCGACTATCAAGCATATATACAAAATAATGTTTTTTAACCGGACACTAGTAAAATTTAATGATAAACCGTACAAATTATTTGTACATGTTGGATTTTCTTATCACTATATAATGTGGTTAATCTAACGGAGCAACCCCCTCTTTGGTCGGGATAACCTTTTTTATTGTTCCATCCTCATTATAATAGAGATAATCCACACATATGGAACGTCTCCACTGATAATATTTCCGTTCCTCAGAATCTTTCGGAATGTTTTGTAAAGCAAGATCTGCATTATGGTAAAAGAAGTACCATTGTCCTTTGTATTCAACAATGGAATGATGATTTGTATGACTATTAACACCATCAAAAATAATTCCCTTATATTCATAAGGACCAAGAAGATGGTCGGAAATGGCATAATGAATCTGAGGATTCTTATCCTTGTCAAGGTATCCCGAATAAGACATGTAATATTTTCCATTGTACTTATGCACCCAAACAGCTTCGAAAAAATAATCAGTCCCCTCAATAATTCTTACCTTTCCATCAAAAGATACCATATCTTCATTCAAAACAACCGCATTCACATCATTTTGACCGAAAAACAGATAGTAAGTACCATCATCATCCTTAAAAACACCCGGATCAATAAGGTCTCGGCTTGCTTTTACTCCTGGCGTCTCTCTGGAAATAAGAGGTTTTTCCAGGGGATCACGGAAAGGACCTACAGGTCCCTCTCCCACAGCAACCCCAATATAATCCTTGTCTGTCGGAAAATAAAAATAATACTTTCCATTCCGCTCTATAGCATCCGGTGCCCATGCATACTTGTCTGCCCAATCAAGATCATCCAAACTTAATACGACACCATGGTCTGTCCAGTTATTCATGTCTGTCGTAGAAAACACATGCCAATCCACCATATCCCACCACTGTGCATCATCGAGGTCATGGCTGGGATATACATACAAGGTGTCACCAAAAACCCGTGCCGAAGGATCAGCGGTATATATATGGCTGACAAAAGGATTTTGAGCTACGGCAGATGATACAGCCATGAGAAATAGCATCTCGAATAAAAAAAAAATATGCTTCATAATTTTATATGTTTATCAATTGGTCATATCACTCAAGTCGTCAGTCTGCTCGTTTCGAAAATTAGTAGCATTCCTGCCAATCAATAATGATAACGCTCAAAAAAAGAAAAGAAAAAGTTGGCCTCCCGCTCAGCTGACTCGTCAGAATCTGAACCATGCACTGCATTATGCCGCATATCGTCTGCATAAATGTAACGTATCGTCCCTTTTTCAGCATCTTCCGGATTGGTGCTCCCCATCAATTTACGATATTCTTCTACAGCATTTTCTTTTTCCAGTATCATCGCAACAACAGGACCAGAACACATAAACTCGATCAAATAATCATAAAAATCCTTTCCCTTGTGTTCGGCATAAAATGTTCTTGCTTCATCATGCCTGAGGATCATAAACTTCATTGCAATGATTTTAAATCCATGGTCATGGATCATCGTTAAAATGGGACCTATATACTCATGATTAACTGCCCCGGGTTTAATCATTGTAAATGTACATTTTCCTGCCATCCTCTTAATTTTTATACAATATTAATCATCTAAAGATCCTTATGATATTTGATTTATTAAGATAATCATTATATTTGATTTATTATACGATCAGAACAAAAAAAAGATACATTAAGTAAAAAATCAATGGTAAAAAATCAA
>CAYSRH010000393.1:0-2460 GCA_964433245.1 uncultured Bacteroidales bacterium
GGTTAAAAAAATAATGATGGTGTCAGATAATCATCCCGGCACAAACTGTATTGAATGTTCCTTCATCCACTAAGCAAACACTACCGGTTATTCTGTTTTTTCTGTAGGAATCGTGATAAATTGGTTTTGTTGTTTTGATCCGGACTTTTGCAATCTCATTCAATCCCAATCCGGTGTCTTTTGTGTTTTTATCAAGTGTATTGATATCAATTTTATAATCAACAGAACTTATTATGCAACGAACTTCCTGTGTTGTATGTCGCAGAATGTATTTACCTCCGGGAACCATACTTTTCTCACTAAGCCAGCACGCCATTACGTCTATTTCGTTTCCGGTACGGGGCATACTATTGGCATCGGCTATCATGTCGCCACGGCTGATATCAACATCATCATCCAATTGGATTGTTACTGATTGAGGGGCAATGGCTACATCAAGTTGTTCTTTTCCGAAATCAATACTTTTTATTTTCGTTTTAATGTTATTGGGTAGAATCACTACTTCATCTCCCGGGGAGAATGTTCCCCCGGCAATTCTTCCTCCGTAGCCCCGATAGTCATGGTATTCATCAGATTGGGGTCGGATTACATATTGTACCGGGAATCGGGATTCTGTGTAATCGTAATCGTTCCCGATGTCAATATTCTCCAAAAGGTACATCAGGGTGGGACCTTTGTACCATGAAAGATTAGTTGATTTATCCACAACATTATCACCATTTAGAGCACTGATCGGAACAAATCGTACATCTTTAATGGACAGGTTAGAGGAAAATTTAGAAAAATCTTTCTGGATACTGTCAAATATTTTCTGGTCAAAGTTGACCAGGTCCATTTTATTTACACAGATAACTACATGTGGAATTTGTAACAGGGAAGCAATATAAGCATGACGTATGGTTTGTTCCATAATTCCATTTCTTGCATCTACCAGAATGATGGCCAAATTGGCAGTAGAAGCACCAGTCACCATATTTCTTGTATATTGTACGTGTCCGGGTGTATCGGCAATAATGAATTTTCGTTTGGGAGTGGCAAAATAACGATAGGCTACATCTATAGTAATTCCCTGTTCTCGTTCAGCTTTGAGCCCGTCCGTAAGTAATGCCAGGTTTACATGCTCTTCGCCTTTACGGTTTCTGATGGTTTCTATCTGATCCCATTGGTCTTCAAAGATAGCTTTGCTATCATAAAGTAAGCGACCGATCAGGGTACTTTTTCCGTCATCCACACTTCCGGCTGTAGTGAACCGAAGCAGTTCCATGTTAATATATTCGTCTTCTTTGTAGGTCATTGTTTATGTTATGTTTTTATTAATCAATAAGGAGCCAGAATTAAAAATAACCTTCTCTTTTACGGTCTTCCATAGCTGATTCAGAACGTTTGTCATCGGCTCGTCCTCCTCTTTCCGTAATTCGCGATGCTGCAACTTCCTTGATGATATCTTCGAGTGAATTGGCCTCAGAAAGAGTTAACCCTGTGCAGCTTATATCGCCAATCGTTCGGCATCTGACATCTTTTATTTCACTCTTTTCCGTGTCTTTAAGTTGCATGAAATCAGCTTTGGCCAACCACACACCATCACGATTAAAAACTTCTCTTTTGTGAGTAAAGTATAGGTTGGGGATGGGAATTTCCTCCATATAAATATATTGCCACACATCCAGTTCAGTCCAGTTACTGATAGGGAATACACGAAAATGCCCACCCATTCTTTTTTTTCCGTTAAAAATATTCCACAATTCCGGTCTTTGGTTTTTCGGTTCCCACTGTCCGAATTCATCTCTGTGAGAAAAGAAACGTTCCTTGGCTCTGGCTTTTTCTTCATCCCTTCTTCCTCCACCCATTGCTGCATCAAATTTAAATTCTTCTATCCCATCCAGGAGGGTAGTTGTCTGTAAATAATTCCGGCTGGCATTGACCCCTTTTTCTTCTGTTACTTTCCCTGAATCAATTGTATCCTGTACATAACGGACAATAAGTTGTGCCCCGTTTTGTTTGATCAGTTCATCACGATACGCAATTGTTTCAGGAAAATTATGTCCTGTGTCGATATGCATCAGAGGGAAGGGTACTTTGGCAGGGTAAAAAGCCTTGATTGCCAAAAAAAACATAATAATAGAGTCCTTTCCTCCGGAGAATAGCATGACGGGTTTTTCAAATTGGGCAGCTACTTCTCTTATAACATAAATAGATTCAGCTTCAAGCTCTTTTAAATGATTGATTTTGCTTTTTCTCATATTACGTTGATCCTTGGATTATTTTAATATTATATGAATACATAAAAATTTCAGCACATTTTAAATTTTAATTGATTGCAAATCTAAATAAAAAAATAAGAATAGCCTAAAGATTAAACCATGCAATTAAACTGTCCATTAAAATCGTTTTATAATATTTTATATATTTAATATATTGTTTTGATATGTTATTTATACAACAATATATGTGTAAATTATT
>CAYSRH010000394.1:0-2455 GCA_964433245.1 uncultured Bacteroidales bacterium
GAGCTAATATGAAGAGCTGTTTCATCAGTTTGTTTGCCAATAGTAATATCATCTTCGTCAACCCCACCTGTTAAACCGTTGTCTTCCCAACCATTATATCTTGTTGGGAAATTTTCGGTGATATTAAGACTATTACTATTCTGACTGTACAGACCAAGCAAATATAAATTGTATAGCAACATATAATCAATTCCATTATATTCCCAATGCTTTGATTGATAGTTACCAGGAAGGTCCATTCCGACTGGCTTAACTAACCTTTTACCTGCAGTACCCCAAAACTCTGAACTGTAATCATTATCTCCTATAGTCCCATCGTTATTAATATCATATAACCCTACCGAAGGGCCATCAAAAGATGCCATATCAAGTAACCGTTCAATATATGACATATAGTAATCAAAATAATAATTGTCATCTGATATATTAATGTCATGTAAAACAATATACATTAAAGGGAAATGAACAAAAGTAAACCTTGAGTAATCACCTCCTAAATGTGTATTATAATAACGAGCTATTTTGTAGAGCCAATATGTCAAACTCTCAAATGATTCGGACCAATCTAATTTGCCAATACAAGATAAAGCTATTTTCGCGTGATTATTATAATGTTTTGTAATTGGCAAGGGATAAATATGATGTGGCTCATTAATTGAATTATAATGTAAATCACCCCATTGTTCCTCAGTTATCCAATTTCCAGCTTCAGCAAATAGAAAAGCATTTAGCATCAAATCCCATATCCCGCCACCTCTATCTACAATATTACCTGTTTCAGGATTTCGTATTAGCCAGGCCCCACTTTCAACTTCCACCCAATGACCAGGCCAACAACCTGAAAAAAAACCACAAGGAACCCATACATCAGTATATTCATATCCTTGCATAATGCGGATTATCCTGTAAGCAATCTTTTGGGCCCAATTTTTTATGGTTACTTGTACTCCATCTCCATCGGTAAAAGTAGCTGTATGATCAACCAACTTTGTTACCAAAGCCAGTCCCTCCAGAAGATTCCAAACCTGATCCTGACTCATCTCGTTTAAATTTGAAAAATCATAATCGGATTCTTCTTCTAATACCTCTGAAAATTGAGGATATCCATGATATTTCCAATAATCCGAAAATCCATTTATACCCGTAGGAACATCATCTCTAATAAAAAATCCGTTCAGGCATTTTCCATCAGTATCGGCATATGGATAACGCAATTCCCAGGCACCCCCAGGATTCCACAAAAAAGGACAATCCAGGTCTGATCCGTAATTGGATTCCGCCGTGTAATCAAGTCTTTCGATGGTATGAAGCAGATATTTGATACCTGTGATCGTTTCTGAAACATCCAGATAATGCATTTTCAATAATTTATATTCCGTTGCCAGGGTGGCCAGATAATATCCGATGTGGTGCCCGGCATCCGCCCATTTGATAGTGTGTGGCTCAAAATTGTTCGTAGGATTTCGGCTGTGTGCCGGGATATTGATCCCCTCAATATGAAATGGATCAATGGTCAACTGGTTTTCCTCTACCAGAAATTGAGTTGTAAGCCGTTCTTTATAATCCCAATACTTGTCTAAATTCTGGTCTGGGGTTTGGCCCGCTGTTATCAGATAAAAAAAACAAAATATCAGCGTACTTTTGAACTTCAATGCTATATGGTTCATAATTACAGATTTTTTAAGGTTTTGTATAAGCTCCATGATTCCTTGTTTCTGAACTCGTAACGGACGATGCCATACTTTTTGTGAAACAAAAGCTTTTGAACTTTTGCAGTATCTTCATTGCTTTGAACCTCATAAAGGTTGTAATAAACTGAATCATTGATTGATAGTTTCTCCACCAAAGGAGTTATTTCGGGTTCAATATCAAAATGATCTGAATACCAAAATACTCCAAAATGAATGTTCGGTGGATGAAAATACTTAATATTAAATAGTTTTTCTTGACTATTGGGATAAGGTAAAAATCTATATATCATTTTTTCAATGTAAACCGCAGTACCACACATATCATAGTTGGGATGCTCATCAAACCATTGTGAAATATCGGAAACATAAAAAGTATCCAAAACTCCCGTATTGCTTTTATAAACAAGCGTGTCAAAAAGTTCATAAATCAATTTGTCCTCTTCAGAAATACGCCAGTATTCATCCTCATCGCAACATCCGATGATCAGCCAAACAGACAAGACAATAAATAACCATTTCAGTAAATTATTCATTTTCAGGTATTAATATAATTACAATCCGGTTAAAAAGCTTAAATCAAGATATATTTTAAATTTTGAAAGTAAGCAATTTAAATTTGATACATCCAAACTATGATTTATAGGAGCCTTACTATCTAAGTTTTCCGAACTACTGATGATTTAATGCATGGCAAAAACTTCACTTCGTTAAAATCATCTGCTTCGTATCCACGACCCTGTCATCGGCAACAAGGGTGTACATGT
>CAYSRH010000395.1:0-2454 GCA_964433245.1 uncultured Bacteroidales bacterium
GCAACCATGAAAAAAACAGCAGTTCGTCAGATTACTGGGTCAATTTTGATTATATTGAATACGGTGAAACCGTCACCATAGTTGATGATTCACAGACCGATGTACTAAATTATCGCAATCAGGGTGACCTCACCCAAAGTTGGGTGCACGCTTCAAGGGCTGAGTCGTATGACGGCACCATTTCATACACCAAACAGTTGGACGATGTGGTAGAGCTGACCTTCACGGGGGATTACGTTAAGCTGTTTATGCAAAAAGGACCCGGGGCAGGGAAGTTCAATATCAGCCTCGACGGATCATATGTCACCACCCTTGACGGGTATAGCGCAAGCCATCAGCACCAGGTGAAAGTATATGAAAAGACCTGGTCCAGTGTGGGCACACACACCATAAAAGTAAGGTGCAACCATGAAAAAAACAGCAGTTCGTCAGATTACTGGGTCAATTTTGATTATATAGAATACGGTGAAACGACCACAAAATCAGGAAGATTAGCAAATCCGGAAGAATTGATCGGCTTACCATCCAGTGAAGGATCGTCACCGGAAGTAAGCCTTTACCCCAACCCATCATCAAGCAGTATTGTAAACCTGGTATTGCAGGGATACAAAGATCAGGATGTTGCTATCGAAATCATTGACCTCAGCGGGCGCATGGTGTATAGTGAATTGGTAAACGTAAGCACTGGTTTAGAAGAATTTCAAATAAATACTTCCAACCTGGCCAAGGGCATATACAATGTGCAGGTAGTTGGTAATGAGGGTATTGAAAACATTAAGTTGTTGGTGAAATGATCTTATTCAAATTTAAATAAAAAGTATCCAAAATGATGAAAAAAAATAGCATGCGTGTACTGATTTGTCTATCCCTGTTGATTTACATGAATGGTTGTCAACCCACTTCATCAACAGAGCAAAAAGCAGAAAAGAGCCCAAATATTGTTTATATTTTGGCCGATGATATGGGCATAGGCGATGTAAAAGCGTATAACCCGGAATCAAAAATACCTACTCCCAACATGGACCGGTTTGCCAGTGAGGGTATCCGCTTTACCGATGCCCACAGCAATTCCGCTGTTTGTACGCCAACAAGGTACGGAATCCTTACAGGGCGATATGCCTTTCGTACCCGGTTAAAATCGGGCGTGTTGTGGGGATATTCTCCTCCACTTATTGATACAGGAAGAGTAACCGTTGCTTCGTTTTTAAAGCAAAATGGGTACAAAACCGCCTGTATAGGAAAATGGCACCTTGGGCTGGAATGGCAAAAATCAGACCCGGCAAAAGAAATACCGGATGTACAATGGAATGATGAAGTGACTCCCGGTTTTAATGATAACGTGGATTACACGAAAGCGGTGAAAGGCGGTCCCTTAAGCCATGGGTTTGATCATTCTTTCATAATTCCCGCCTCTTTGGATATGACCCCTTATTGTTACCTTCGCAATGACAAGGTGGTGGAGGCCCCTGTTGATTTTACCGAAGGCCGCAGTGAGGCCAATGACGGAAGAGGAGTGTTCTGGAGGGCGGGCAATGTATCCCCCGGTTTTGATTTCGACCAGGTGCTGCCGGTTGTAGTGGATTCAGCCTGCCGGTACATCAGCCGTCAGGCCGGCAATGAGCAGCCATTTTTCCTTTATTTGCCCCTGCCGGCGCCCCATACGCCCTGGCTGCCACTGGAAGAATATACGAACACATCCGGGGCCGGTGCTTATGGCGATTTTGTGGTGATGGTGGACGCTATGATCGGCAATGTATTGCAGACACTTGAAGATAATAATTTGAAAGAAAATACGCTGGTTATGATTGTGTCCGACAATGGCGCCCACTGGCGGCCGGACGACATTGCGCAGCATGGACACCGGGCCAATTATATTTATAAAGGGCAAAAAGCGGATATTTATGAAGCCGGCCACCGTGTGCCATTTATGGCCCGCTTGCCACAGGTGATCCCTGCCGGCAGCGTTTCGAACGAGGTACAATGCACCACCGACCTTCTGGCCACTCTCGCAGGTATGCTTGGACAGGAATTGCCCGATGGAGCTGGTGAGGACAGTTATAACCTCTGGCCTGCCTTTGTTGGGGAAGAATACCAATCCCCCATCCGCGATGTGACGCTGCATCATTCCTTGGATGGCTATTTTGCCATACGCCAGGGAAAATGGAAATATACTCCGCATCTGGGTTCAGGTGGATTTTCCAATCCTAAATCAATAGAACCTGCTGCGGGAGAGGCGCCAGGTACTTTGTACGACCTGGAAAATGACCCGGCTGAGAAAAACAACCTGTATTTACAGCATCCTGAAATGGTAGAGCAGTTACAGGAATTATTAAATAATGCCCAGGCAGAATAAGCAACTTTTTGTTTTTAAAATAATAAAATTTGATGAAAATCTTATATCAGGTGATATGTTTAATGACCATTATTGGTTGTACCGGTTCCGATAAATACACC
>CAYSRH010000396.1:0-2448 GCA_964433245.1 uncultured Bacteroidales bacterium
ATAATCATTTCCGAGGGACGCTGCTATTTTATATCCGACATGTATCAGTTGCCTGAAATTAGCATTAAAATCAGGATGTCCGGGAACATGCCGTAAGGTATTGGCAAACTTTTCACTTGTCCATTGTGCTACATCGTCAGGAACAGGTAGTTTTTCATCTTTGATATCAATAACAGAAGCATAGGGGGCGCAGAATGCTTCTTTTTTATCATATGCCTGCTTGTAAATGTTTTTTGCAAGAGAAAGCCCTTTTTCTCCTGACAAGGCCAGCCCCGTGACTTCTTCCAACCAGGTGGTGCCGGCTGTTTTAATATGAATTCCCGTATTATGTTTGTTTATAAGCTTTCCGATGACAGGGTAGAGGCTGAATTTATCGCTTCCCGAATGAATACTGAGTTTAAGTGTTTCGGGCAAATTGAACTGCCGGATTGCATAAGAAATTACGCAGAGGTCTTCATCAAATTCTTTTTCAAACTGCACAAGGTCACCTACATAGTCAACCCCTTTGTTAAACCTGCCGGTAAATTTCGGAGCAATGGTCTGAGCAGGAATTTTCTCAAAAGAAACAGCACTTAAAATAAAGAAAAGTTCAATAGGAGTTTGGGGTGCATCTACTTCGTCCATGGAAACTTCTGTTACAAAATTGTCATTCCCCTTTTTTGAGGCAATATACCTGTGTAATTTTCCTGCTTCCTGAATGGCATAAAGATATTTTTTTGCCATTTCTTCAAGTAACTCTTTTGATACCTGAAAAGGTGTTTCTATTCCGGGGATTTGCATCTGCCCAATATATTGCTCATGCCTGCTGATGAAACTCTGAATGTCTTGATTCCCTGCTTCCTTTCCAATATAGTCAGCCACATCAAGCGTAAAGAAATCAGAGAAGTCAATAAATGAGTCAACATTCGACATATTGACATGGTCAGCATCAACAAAATATGGCCGATCCCATTGGATCGCTTTTATAGCATTGTCGGCTTCAGCACGTGTTTCCTCAGGTGATGAGTTGATGGTACTGTGTTCTCTGTAGGATTTATTCCAAACAGGGACAAAAGGATATCCCAGTTTTTTTGCATCGGCAATAGCTTTTAATTGATATTCTCCTTGTTGAGCAAATCTGTCTCCAATTCCAAAGCTGTATTTTGGTAGTTGCATAAGTTATAAGTTTATAATATATAAGATTTATAAATGTATAATACTATCCATAAAATGTAGGGCAAATGTAGTGAAAATGTAGTGAAAAACATAGAAAAAACCAGCTTCTTTTCTCATTTGTTAAAATATAATTTTTACTTTTGCTTCAAACATAAAAAAACATAAAAAATTATGAGTGATCAATTAACTGAAATGAAAGATAAGGTATGTGTCATTACCGGAGGTGCCGGAGTTATCGGGCAATCTCTTGCAAAAGCTTTGGCGTCTGTTGGAGCAAAAACGGTCATTGCAGACCTTAATTTGGAGAAGGCAAGCGAAACAGCAAGCCAAATTACAGACGAATTCAATGTACCTTCACTGGGATTACAATGCAACGTGTTGGATAAAGATTCTTTAATAGAATCGAAAAAGATTATTCTGGGTGAGTATGGACAAATTGATATCCTTATCAATGGTGCCGGAGGAAATTCTCCGAAAGCCACAACGAGTTGCGAAATGCTGGACAAAGAAAATATCAAAGACCTGGCAGGTTCTTTTTATGGACTGGAAACAGAAGGTTTTGATTTTGTTTTTGACCTGAACTTTAAAGGTACGTTATTGCCGACAATGGTTTTTACCGAAGAAATGGCCAAAAGAGGAAATGGTGTGGTATTGAATATTTCGTCAATGAATTCGTTTAAACCGCTCACAAAGATTCCTGCCTATTCGGCAGCAAAAGCAGCGGTTAATAATTTTACAGAGTGGCTTTCAGTACATCTTGCCAAAACAGGCATTCGTGTGAACGCAATAGCCCCCGGATTTTTTCTGACAAACCAAAATCGGTTTTTACTTCTTGATGAAAATGAAAAACTGACCCCGAGAGGTCAACGGATCATTGATGGTACGCCAATGGGAAAATTCGGAAAACCCGAAGAACTCAACGGAACAGTCCTTTACCTCTTATCCGATATGTCAAAATTTGTAACAGGAATTGTGATTCCTGTTGATGGAGGATTTAATGCTTATAGTGGCGTGTAATGTAATATTGAAATATTTTTTTGTTTATGTGTACAATGAGAAGAATTGTATATTTTTTATTAATCCTTAAAAATCTACTAAAATGAATGTAAAAAAAATGTTTTTGATGGGGCTGGTATGCCTTGGATTGTTTATTGCTTGTGACAAAGAAGATGATATTGTACCTGAGAATAGTGCAAATGTGGTGCAGGATAGTAAAAACTACTTTGTATTGGATTTTCAATCCTACGAGTCTAATAATGGTGATACACTTATAGAAGTGTATTTCTCTGCTTC
>CAYSRH010000397.1:0-2447 GCA_964433245.1 uncultured Bacteroidales bacterium
TTTTTGTCATGGCTCGGTTCAGAAGTTGGAAATTTATATTGCATCAATCAAAAAACGCAATATTTAAACAATATTTCAACTACATTTACAACAATATTTTAACAGTGTCTTATATAATTTAAATATTTAACCATTAAAATAAGGGTAGAACCTAATAAATAAAGAAGAGGCTATCCTCTAAGAGAGACAACCTCCTCATTTATTTACTATGAAAAACAAGGTAACTAACGTTAATTATTTTTTTATTAAGTTAGTAGTGACAATCATTGTTTCATTTTGTTTAATCTGAATGACATAAATCCCTGACGGTAAATTAGTAACGTCAATATTTAACAAATCATCTCCATTATGTTCTTTTTTTATTAATTGATTTCCTAAGATATTATAGATTTCAATAGTTGTGTTTCTGGGAAGCCCTTTCATATAAACAATATCATTAGCAGGAACCGGGTAAATGTTTATTTTTTCAGCAATAACTTGTCCGATATTATTACTTAGTTGTTCTATAACAACAACAGTGTCTTTGCCTGTATCTCCTTTATCATCGGTTACAACCAGTTCAAACTCATACGTTCCAACAGTTAAATCAGAAAGCTGCAAAGTAGAGGTTGTTTCACCGGCTATAGTAACAGCCGGTCCGCTCAGTTGATTCCATTGATAAGCATCAACAGTACCATCACTATCATTACCCATACCTGTAATATTCACACTATTATCCGGCATCGATACCACAACAGTGTCTTCAGAAATAGTTGCAGTCGGGGGTTGATTTGTATATTGTTGAACTTCTACAACAACTGTATCTGAACCCGTGGCACCGTGATTGTCAG
The DNA here is from genome assembly GCA_964433245.1 of uncultured Bacteroidales bacterium. Lineage (GTDB taxonomy): Bacteria > Bacteroidota > Bacteroidia > Bacteroidales > JBBRXJ01 > CAYSRH01. Next base: position 831 of record CAYSRH010000397.1, read on the forward strand.
TTACGATCAATTCAAATTGATATATGCCAACTACTAAATCGGAAAGCTGTACAGTAGAGGTTGTTTCATCAGCTATAGTAGCAGCCGGTCCGCTCAGTTGATTCCATTGATAAGCATCAACAGTACCGTCACTATCATTACCTGATCCTGTGATATTAACACTGTTATCCGGCATAACGATAATAATAGAGTCCTCTGCAATAGTAGCTACAGGTGTGGCATTAACAGTGATTGTAATTGTATCAGAATCGGTCATGTCATCATTATCTGTAGCCATAGCAATCAGTTGATATACCCCTGGTGTGTTAACCTGATAATTGAGAGAAAAAGGATCGGATGTAGCCGAACCGATAGAACTGCCTCCAAGATAAAAATCCACCCGGTCTATGGTGCCGTCAATATCGGTTGCATTTGTCCTTACTTGTAAGGTATCATCTAAATGAATAATAGAAAATTCAACAGGTTGCGTAATGGTTATGCTGGGCTTATTTAACCTTTTTACAACAACCCTGTCAGTATCAGAAGCGGCATAGTTGTCAATTATTACAAATTCAAATACATACCTACCGTTGGTCATGCCACTTAATGACAGTGTATCTGTTGTATCTCCTACCATGGTAACTGCCGGTCCGCTCAATTGATTCCATTGATATGATGTAACAGAACCATCGGAATCACTGGCTATCCCTATAATATCAGTACTGGTTTCAGGGGCTATGACAATTATGGTATCTTCGACAATATTTGCCACAGGTGGATCATTCACAATAACTGTGATAGAATCGGATTCTGTCAGAAGATCATTATCCATTGCTTTAGCTACCAGTTGATAAGTATTTGGAGTAGTCACTTCATATTCAACGGTAAATGGGGCTAAGGTGTCAAATCCTATGGTATCATTACCCAGGAAAAAATATACATGTTCTATGCTACCATCAGCATCCGTAATATTGGCTTCAGCTTTAATGGTATCGCCAATATTATAATAAGACGAGTCAGGTGGTTTGTGAAAAGTCACTTCAGGCTTTGATAATTCTATAACCACAATCGAATCAAAATACAGGGTGGTTGCAGCACCTTGCCCAACCATAAACGTGAGTATCATATCCTGCCTTGTTTGTTGACAATGATAATTAAAAGGACCGTAAATACGTGGAACCGTATCAAACATGAGGCTTGTAGAAAAAGGAGTGGCATGTGTCCCAGTCTGCTGGAACATAGGACTTACATTTTTGATGGTATCTGCATACCCCATAAATGTGAGCCTATAGACTTTGCCGGCTTGCATTAACCCTGTATCGGGTAATGTCTGGTATAATTGGTTACTCCAAATATTTCCACCTTCGTTGGCTTTTATGACTTTTGCTGCATACATACCTGAAAGATTGAGACTTGTATCAACTGACAAGTCAACCCCTCTGGTAGACCAGTTGTTTGTTCCATCATCAAATTGATGATTTACGATTAGGTTTTGAGCCTGTAAGGTAAGTAAACCGAATAAAAATAAAAAGATAACACTAATGAAAGTAGTTTGTTTATTCATAATAAAATTGATTTTAAAGTTTAAAAATTAATAGAACTACAAATTTATGAAATTTATAGAGAAAATCAAATTAT
>CAYSRH010000398.1:0-2433 GCA_964433245.1 uncultured Bacteroidales bacterium
TATTTTATTTTAAGATAAATAATGCTTTTTTTCCTTCATCAGAATTGGTTCCTGCCATAACTTCAAATTCTCCCGGATCGGCTTTGTATTCCATGTTTTTATTCCAATATTTGAGTTGTTCGGTTGAAATGTTAAATATGACTTTTTTTGTTTCACCCGGTTCAAGAGATACCCTTTTGAATCCTTTAAGTAATTTGACAGGAGGTGTTACACTTGCAACCAGGTCGCTTATATATAACTGTACAATCTCAACACCTTTGTAATTACCGGTATTGGTAATTTCAACAGATACTGTAAGTGTGTCGGAGAACCCGATAGTTTGTTTGTTAAGTTTTAGTCCGGAATACTGAAAGGTTGTATAGCTGAGTCCGTAACCAAAGGGGTAGAGGGGTGTGTTCGGGATATCCTGGTATCTTGCCACCCCCCATGCTTCACCGCGGAATGGCCTTCCGGTTTCTTTATAACTATAGTAAACAGGGATTTGTCCAACATGGTACGGGAAGGTCACGGGTAATTTTCCTGCAGGATTATAATCGCCGAAAAGGATGTCAGCTACAGCATCTCCTCCTTCTGTTCCGGGAAGCCATGCTTCCAGTATTGCAGGGATGTTGTTTTTTATCCAATGAAAGATCACAGGCCTTCCGTTGATGAGTACGGTAACTACCGGTTTTCCTTGTTTTTTTATGGCTTTAGCCAATTCTGTCTGTCTGCCTCCAAGGTTAATATCAGCACGGCTTGCACCCTCGCCGCTCATCCACCAGTTCTCACCAATTGCAAGGATTACAAGGTCTGCTTTTTGAGCTGTTTCCAGGGCATTGTTAAAGGCTTTGTCTGAAGTGTGTTCATATTCATTACAGCCCCATGCATACAGGACTTTTGTAGTTTTGTCAACTTTGTTCTTTATTCCTTCAAGGATGGTCACCACATCATTGGTATCACACATACCCATCCAATTGCCTTTTAGTGTATTACGGTTATGTGCAGATGGCCCGATTACAGCGATGGTTTTATATTTATTTTTAGCTAAAGGAAGCAGGTTGTTTTTATTTTTTAACAGCACCATTGATTTTTGAGCCATTTCCCTCGCAGCTTTCCTGTGCCCGGGATGAAGCAGTAGGGAGTCTCTTCGTTTTTCGTCAAAATATTTATAGGGGTCATCAAACAAGCCAAGTTTAAATTTCATGCTTAATATGCGCCGGACCGAAGCGTCAATTTGTTCTTCTGATATTTTTCCTTCTTCAACCAGTTCCCCGAGGTGGTCTACATATACCATGCTCATCATATCCATGTCTGATGCAGCGTTCATGGCAAGCTCAGCAGCTCCTTTGCGGTCTTTGACCACACGCCAGTTGATCATTTCTTCAAAAGAGTTGTAATCAGAAATAGTGAACCCCTTAAAACCCCATTCATTTTTAAGTATATCAGTAACAAGAAACTTATTTCCACTACATGGAATCCCGTCAAAATCATTAAAAGCATTCATGACTGTTGCAGCTCCTGCATCGCAGGCTGCTTTGAAGGGAGGCAGCACAACTGTTCTCAGATACCTTTCTGAAATGGTGGTTTGGTTGTATTCTTTGGCAGCTTCTACCTGGCCATATGCAGCAAGGTGTTTTGCACATGACAGGATGGTGTTATTGTCTGCAAGATTATCACCCTGGAAACCTTTAACACGCGCAGCAGCAATGCAGCTTCCCAGGAAAGGGTCTTCGCCGGCGCCTTCCATAACTCTTCCCCATCGTGCATCGCGCGAAATATCAACCATGGGGGCAAAAGTCCAATGGTATCCTTCAGCACTGGCCTCAGTTGCAGCAATGCGTGCAGCCTGTCTCATTGCTGCTGTATCCCAACTGGCAGCCTCGGCAAGGGGTACCGGAAAAATTGTTTTGTAACCGTGTATCACGTCCATGGCAATAACTAACGGGATTCCCAGTCTTGTTTCTTCCACTGCAATTTTTTGTAATTTTATTTTATGTTCAAGGCCATCCACATTAAGAAATGAACCAATACGTCCTGATCGTACTTCTTGTTCAATGTCAATTTCAGTATCTTTTACATTGTGTTTGATCAACCTGTTACCGCGCAACTGATTAAGCTGTCCGATTTTTTCTTCTAAGGTCATAAGATCGAGTACTGAGTCAACCCTTCTTTCAATGTTGCTTGTGGCCGTTTTCTTATTCGCTTGATTTGAACATGCAGTAAAAACTAAACAACAGAGGAAAAATAAAAATATTCGTCTTTGGCTTTTAATATTCATTATATTTGTTTTCTGGTATTATTTTGTTTTAATGTATTGTATTTACCTTTGGATTTACTCCAAAATATCACAATAGATTAATCAATAACAAAAATAACAATATTTGATAGAAGTTCTATAATTATGAAAGCAAAGCATTATTTTATCATCAATATAATTCTTTATATCATTATAAT
>CAYSRH010000399.1:0-2432 GCA_964433245.1 uncultured Bacteroidales bacterium
GGAGACCATCATTGTTGCTTGTCTCCAATGGGAGAAAGCAGTTTTTTAATGGGCTTCTTGAGGATGTCTATATGTATCCTGTCCAGAAGCAAATCAATCATTTTGATTGCTATAGACTGGAACATCCATTTTTGCTCCGACATAGCAATGTAAGAAAAAAAAAAGAAATATTTGCTGATGGTTTGATTTTAAGAAAGGTACTTGCTTTTATTTTTAAAAGAGTTAAGCTTTCTGATGCAGAGTTAGAAATAATAACCAATATAGAAGATGCTATTAGTGAAAAATTTGGGGTGCATGTGGATATTCAATTTTTTATCTCAAAGGTGCTTACAGCATTCTATTCAGACAAAAAATATTATCGCAAGAAAATAAAGCAAATCTCTCCTTCTGCAATTTTGCTTACGACATCCTATGGTGACCGTGCCTCTCTGATTTGTGCGGCAAAAGAACTTGGAGTTCCCGTTATTGAAGTTCAGCACGGAACCATCTACAGAAGCCATATGGGGTATAATCATGCCTATAAATCACCTGTTAAGGATTATTGTCCGGATTACTTTTTTTCCTTTGGTCGGTACTGGCACAATGAAATGCTTTTGCCGATAGATGAGGAAAAGATTATTGAATTTGGCTTTCCTTTCTTTCATTACCAAAAAGAACGTTTTCTTAAGATGGAGAAAAAAGAAAAGAGCATACTTTTTGTTTCTCAGGGAACGATCGGAAAAGAACTGACCCAATATGCATATGGGATAGCTAAGGAGCTGCCGAATTACAATATATGTTTTAAATTACATCCGGGAGAGTACCAACGTTGGCGTGAGGAATATCCGGAATTGCTTAAAGCAGTAACATTGTCAAATGTAACTGTAATTGAAAGTGAAATGAATATATATGAATTATTTGCTCTGTTTGAATTTCAGGTTGGGGTTTATTCTACAGCTATATATGAGGGTCTTGGATTCGACTGCAAGACTATACTGGTTGATTTGCCGGGTGTAGAAATAATGAATGGTCTGCGTGAAAAGGGATGTGTATTGTTTGCTGAAAGCATAGAAGAGCTTAAAAATCATATTGAGCATTTTGTTATTGAGCAACATGTTGATGGAAAGCTTTTCTTTAACAAAGGAAAAAACGCAGAAAAACTAATTCTTGAACGAATTTAAAATAATACAGTGTTTGTAATGGATTAAAAAATTAATTCGAAATGAGATATGTAATATCAAATGTTGATTTCAAAGAAGCCGAGAAAATCGGAAAATTATATTTCAAAGGACCCTTTAAAAATCTAACGAATCAAAAAATTGGTCTCTTGGAAGGAGAAATAATGGAACTTGATTTGGTGGAAAAGGATAGAAAAGAATGGAATGTCCTTGAAAATAATTATAGAGGCATATATAATTATATTGAATACAATCTGGACACAGAAAAATTACATGTTAAAAATGACCATTTTGGGATGTTACCTGTCTATGTTTTTTTTAATAAAGATATTTTTTTTCTGTCAAATAATGTATGGGAGATTTTTCGGAATATAGACAGCAGCAACATACAAATTGATATGATTGCCTTAAAAACACCTCTTGTTCTTTATAAGATTCCTGTCGAAGGAGCAACTTTTTTTCATTCGGTTTCTTATTTACCTGCAGCATCAGAATTAACCTTGCAAGTAAACCAGCTAAAGCTTTGTGTCGAAAAATATTGGACTCTTTCACAGTTGTATAAAGATGTTTCTCTTGATACTGCAGTCAGACAATTAGATGAATCCATAAAAGAATTATTTCAATTTTTAAAATCCAGACATTCCAAGATAAAAATTGGATTTGGAAATAGCGGCGGCATAGATTCTCGTATTATTCCTTTATATGCAAAGGAATTTGGTTTGGACATCAAAGGTTTTATCATTGGAGAAAAAAAACCGCGTAAATTATTAACAGCAACATCTCATAAAAGTGCGCATCGTATTGCAAAAAAATTAGATTTTGATCATTCAGACGTTTCTTTTGATCCATATAAGAATCTTGATAACCGTTTTTTTCTTGATATTAGGAATAATCCATTTTCCAGTTCGCAGATATTTAAAAATCCATATGATAAATTACCTGATATTGATTGTCTGATTTGTGGTGGAGATGGTTTTATTGTCAGCAATGATAGCAATAAATGGAAATCTTTACAAAATATTCATAACGAAGAAGAACTGGCTCTTTTTCTTTTTAATTAGTGCCCGCTGCGAAAACTCTGTTTTTTTACCATTTTTTACCCAAATTTTCCGATTGGAAAAACCCATTTTCTGACATCAGAGCAAAGAACTTTGTTTTTCTTCTAAATCTCCATGCAAAGTTCCCCGTTTGGTAACTTTTTGTTCTTTTTTTATCTTTTTTGGCATACTTTCTCCATGTATTAGCGTTAGTAAGCACACTAACAGCACTTTATCT
>CAYSRH010000400.1:0-2423 GCA_964433245.1 uncultured Bacteroidales bacterium
TATTCTCCGAGAGAAGGTGCCTGTGTATTGCCAAAAGGGACAATGGAGTGATGTGTATGTGATAACATGTTTTTATTTCCTGCGATACATTGGATGTCATCTTTATGTTTTTCTACAGACATCATTAACATTCGTTGGTCTTTATATTCTTCATAAAAGACAGTTCCGATCGGCGAAGATAGGTTTTTATCTTTTTTTAACAAAAGAAAATTATTATCAAAAAACATTTCATTTTGCATTAGCCAGATTGTTTTATTGTAATCGTAGTTGTTAGCATACTTATAATGATCTATGATCCATTGATATGGTTCAATACCTTCAAAGAAATGTGCTATATCAAAACCCGAAGGAATAAATATCTTTGCCACGTTACGGCATCCCAAACCAAAGAACTGAAAGATATCTTTTCCAAGCCTGTAATAATCATCTTCGTTTTCATTTCCTTCTATAATAGCAATAGAATTTCTGTTTCTTCGAATAATATGAGGGTAATGCCCAAAATAATAATTAAAATACCGGGATGTGTTGTTACTGCCTGTAGCAATAATCGCATCAAACTTCTCCGGCTTATCATCGGTAAATATAATATTTTCTTTAAATTTTGGCTGAATCATGCATAACAATTCAAATATGAATTGAAAAAAATGGTAATCTTTCGATGAATGTTTGGCAATAAGTTTATGTCCTGTGATTAAAACAGAAAGTGCATCATGGAATCCAACCAGGGGAATATTGCCGGACATGATAACAGCAACGGTGCTCTTTTTCTCCTGCTCGTCAATATTATATGGCTTTAGCCATTTCATTAAATTTTCATATGAGAGGTCTGCTGCAATTTGCTTTACTCTTTCATGAAGAAAGAAAGGTGTAAACCAGGGATTTCTTGTTTGTTCTTCGTGGATTAATCTGTTAAAATGTGACTGCTGTTTAATGGCTATAGAATGTGCAGGGGTATTGGTGTTAAGCTGATGCAGGAGAATTCCCAGTGTAGCAAAATCATCTATACGGTTTATCAGGTTCATGGGTTTGGATTGTCTTGTATAGATTATTAAATATCAGAGAGAATCACTGAAGCGTAATTTTCCCAGGACATATTTTTTGAAGTTTCCTGAATGTTTTTTCTCTCAATAGGTTTTTCTATAGACCGTAGCATAGCAGATGCCATAGAATCGGTGTCTCCGGGCTTAGCCAAATAGCCATTATAACCATCTTTAACTGTTTCGGGGAAATGCCCAACTGCCGTAGCCAGAATAGGAAGCTGAAAATTGTAAGAAATTGACTCTACCCCTGAGGGAGTGGCTGTTTCATAGAATAGAAGAATGCTATCACTTACCTGAAAGTAGCGATGCACCTCTTCGTTGGGTACAAAATCATTTATTATTTTTGTGTGTTCTTCAATACCTAACTCTTTAATTCGATCCAGTGGTCTGTAATTATCCTCATTGTCTTTTTTTTGTAAAAATATCTTTTTTGCTATGCTAAAAAGTGACTTTTTGAGGCGTGTGCTGATTTTTTTATTATTAAGCGTATTCCAGAAAGATTCTCCCACTATTAATAAGGATACATCGTCTCTTTCTTGTAATACTTTGGAAAAGGCTTCTAAACAAAAATGCAAACCTTTGTATTTTCTGATAAAGCCAAAGAATAGAAATACATGGGAATGAAGCCCCAAATCTTTTTTCTGCCTGATGACATCGAATGCCGGGTCATGTTGGAACATGTTGTAAACCGGATGATAGAGTTTCAGGATGCTTTTTTTGTTTTTTTTCTGTGTACGACCCTGTTTGATTATTTCAAATGCTTGTTTGGGAAAGAGTTCTGTTAATTCCTGAGCGGTATTATTTGAATGAACGATATAAGTGTGTGCATGTCTAACTCCTGTTCTGGTTAAAATTCGGTCAATGGAACTGTTTTCTTTTTGTTTGACAAAGTGCATGTCTAATATGATCTCAATATCTGTATGCTGCCTCAATTTTTTTGTTATATAACCGAGCGGGATACCTTGTATGCTGATTGACCATTGAAAAACAACAATATCAGGATTGAGACTCCGGATCAACCGGTAGGTTTTGTGCCAACTGAAGGGATTGTTGTAGTTGGTGATATAATGTACCTGAATCCCTGTGTTTTCCAACTGATCTTGCCGGCTTTTTCTGTCAATAAAATCACGTGGAATGATAGCAGGGTATTGTTGGGTCCATGAAACAATGTCCACGTTTACATCTTTATTGCCTGCCAATGCTTTGGCAAGTGACGTGTTATAATTGGCAATTCCTCCCTTAAATAATGGTCCCGGACCAAATACTACGATTTTTTTCATTACAAGAATATTTAAGTTGACTTATAATCTCATAAGTGCAGCATCATATACTCTTTTCATCCCTTCTTCCAGCGAAATTTTGGGTTTCCATCCCAGTCGTTCG
>CAYSRH010000401.1:0-2422 GCA_964433245.1 uncultured Bacteroidales bacterium
ATCCCCATGCCAAGAGAAAAACCGACCAATCCACGTTTGTTAGAAATTTTCAGTTCTTGTCGGCGTTGGTGATTATAACCGAGAGAGACATAGAAATTGTCGAAAGGCAGAAATTCAACAGAAACATTCAAATGCCTGAAAAAAGGATCCGAATATTCATTAAAGAAACCTTGTGCAGTGTAGAACATTTCACTGAACATCATGCCCTCTGAAGATTTTGGTATGTATTCATATTGTTCAGGAAGTTCATCTTCTTTGGGATCAAATGATGTTTCGTTTTCTTCATCAAGGGAGCTTTCGTAAGTGAGATTAGGTTTTTGCAATTGGTGAAAAGTAAAAGAAAGTCGAAAAGGCGCATGTTTTGGCATAAAAGAGAGACCTGCAAGAATTTCAAAAGGCAGTTGTTCCCTGTTAAATGATTCCTTATTATAAGAGGTGAGTTGTAAACCAAGATTTCTGAATACCAATCCGGAGGAAAATCTCTGACTCTTCCCCATATAGCACATTCCCCAGTCAGAAGCAAGACCATAAGAGGAGTAACGCTCAAAGTATGACAAAACCGGCTTGAGATTTACCCCAATCCTGATTCTGTCAGAAAAAGACCTGGAATATATGACATTGAGAGCATATTCAGAAGCAGAAAATTGTCCGAGGATTGTTCCGTACTCATCGGCTTCGATAAAACTTCCGTAATGAATAAAATAAATGCCTGCAGCCCACATCCCTCTGTTGTCATCTTTTTTTTGGAAAGCATAAGAGGCATACCCATAATTGATGTCTGTAAAATAGTCGCTATAATTCATGGACAGATGATTCTGCATTTCATCCGATAAAATCGCCGGATTATAATACGCCAGGTTGATGTCATTATCGACAATCGAGACAACTTTTCCACCAAGGGAAGCAATCCTGGCCGAGTTAGGCAATGTCAGGAAGGAATAGGTTTGTGTGCCGCCTATCTGGGAGAATAAGGGCTTAACAAAACCTAAGGTTAAGAGAAAAAGAAAAAATAAATACTTTGTCACAGCTGATTTTTCAAATATGTTATATTTTTAATGCAAATCAAAAAACGGGAACTTTCCATTTTTCAATATGAAACGTTTTGAAAAGCGAAATTAGTATAAAAAAACGGAATACCATAGGGGCTAAGGTATTCCGTTGGGATAAAAAAAAGGGGAGGGGAGGGATCAACCCGGCACCAGAGATGTCACGGGTTTATATTGATCACTATCACTATAGCCCCTTTCTAAGGGTAAAGTTATCATGTGTTTTGTGAATATTGCAGGGGCACTATGAACCCATTCTTTATATTCCGGAACAGGTTTATAGTGCATTATAAAATGCTGAAGTTTTTCCAGAACAAAAGATTGCCCCATAATACCGGCACCTGCTTTTTCGGCATCAAAAGCATTGCATTGTTGTTCGATATGTCCGCGTGTAGGAACCAGAAATACCGGTTTTTTCAGATACATGGCTTCACAAATAGACTCAAAGCCTGCTGTGCTGGCGTAACCGGCACAATTTGCAAGATGTCTTAAAAAAACATGGTCATTTAAATGATGCCAAAATAAATTGGGTTGAATTTCAAATTCATCTGTAATACCCTTTTTCTCGCCAAAAAGATGGATTTCTTGTTTTGGATTTTCTTTTTGCCAACTCATGATCTCTTTTCGGTATCCATCGTTAAGAATGTAACAAAGCAGGTAATTTTCCTTTTTTTGTTGTAATGAAAATAATTCAGGACGAAGAAGAGGAGGAACAACATGTAATTTTTTTTTTGGCATATTTTTTTTTGGATAAAAAGACAGCGCCAGCTTATTGTCAGCACAAAGAGCAGTTAGTTTGGTCAGGAGTCTAAGCATTATTTTTTTTAGAAGAAAATTATCCGGAAACACATATGCTGGATGAAGAAACATATATTGGTGGGCAATACAGATTTTATAAGCTTTTGGCTTGTAAAAAAGAAAATATAAACCTCCCATAATGCAGTAGAAATTTACAATTACATCCGGATTGTAAGTATTTACTTCCTGCTTAATAATACGTAATTGATTTTTTAGCTGATTAATGTTAAACAGATTATAAATAATGGAAGGAAGGAGTCGCACCCCTTTTTTATCATGGGTTCTTATAAATGAAGGTTCGTCAAATTTGATTACAGGCTTTTTTGTTTTTTTTAGGAAGAATGATGGAATTTCTCTGTCTTTGCTTTTTCCGACAAGAACAGAGCAAACTTCATGACCATGTGATTCTAATTGTTGTTTTAATGAGATAGACTGTGTCATATGCCCCCTTCCCTCACCTTGAACAAGGAATAGATATTTCATAGGCGTTATATTATCTTTTACTTATTGTATTAATTAGGACTTTCATATGTTTATAATTTATTTTCAATTGTCATATGGAGCTCGCCATAAGTCTA
>CAYSRH010000402.1:0-2420 GCA_964433245.1 uncultured Bacteroidales bacterium
CCCCTCTTGAATCGTAATTTGTTTGGAAGCATTGGCTATATTCACAATAACGAACCCCTCCGATTCTCCTTTTCTTGGTGCTACTATTACATCTTTATCACCTTTTCCCAAAGTTTCTACGCCTGCTTCTCCGGCATAATGCAGTACCATTTTCTTATAGGCATCATATCCCGGGTCAACACCAAGCAACACGACTTTTCCCTTTCCTACCTGATTTTCAATAATTGCATTCTTGCCGTCATGCATACCCGTTTCATAAGTCGCCAGAACTTCTCCTGTTTCTGAAGACAATGCTTCACTCCAAAGACGACCTTCTGAGGAGGCAATATCCAATTTTTCATCGAAATGTATATTGATAGGAATCTCAGCAGGTCGGAGTTCTGTTCCGATTGGGATTCTTGAATCCACTTCGATTCCGGTCCAAATCCCAAAATCACCATAGGCATGATTAATAAAACTTGCCCATTCATTATTTCTGTAGCCCGACATCGGTCCCATAATCAAAATACCACCTTCCTCAACCCATTCCATTACACGGGTCTTAAAATCATCGGTCATCATAGGAAGTAATGGAATAAATAGAATTTTATAACCACTGATATCATTGCTCATATTGATCACATCACGATGAATGAAAGCATCAGATATAGGTCTGTAGAAACGATATGTCCAGTCCACATAATAAGACAAGCCATTTGCATACTGCTCATATCTTAATCCATAAAGGTTTTCATGGCTCCAGACAATCGCTGCTTCAGCCGGAGCAACTGGATTATTCATCTGCCAGTCACTTGTTTTTTTCAACTGTGCACCAAAAGTTTTCAGGTCATCATAATTTGCCGCTGGTTTCCCCCATGCATTGATAACCGAACCATGTGGCATCTCGTGTCCTCCCCTGTGTTGTCGCCAAAGCCAAAACATAACACCCTGTCCTCCCAGTGCAAAATTCATCCACATAGCAGCAAAAAAGCTGTTTTCAGGTTGATGCAAAAACCAGGTTTTCCCCTGAGCTCCTCCTCCACTATTATTAGGAGCAGTTTCAAACAACCAGTGATAACCCATATTGTAACCACGCGCCCTGTCATAATTACTTTGTATGCGATTGTATGCTTCAAAACTGTGGTAAGCATTTACAGCAAAATAATCGAGGTCTTTAAATAACTTTTCATAGTTTACTACCTGACCGGGCATTCCATCATGGGTAATCGGCAGATCAGAGTACTTTCTGATGGCATCAATATGAATATCCTGATATTCGACAATCATATCATTTACAAAACGGTTCCATGCCATTCTTAGTGATGGGCTATGCCACATATAAGAACGATTCATTGGAATCTGTGTGAAATTGGTATAAGTCTGTGACCAGAGGATGGTATTCCACTTTTCATTCAAATTATCAATGGTTTTATATCTATCTTCGAGCCATTCGTGCCAGCGGGCTTTTGTTTCATCATCAAAACTCATTTTATGTGAAAATTCATTGTCCGTTTGCCAGCCGATGACCCCGGGTTTGTTTCCAAACTCTTTGGCCATTGCTTCGCATATTCTTTGTGTGTATTCACGGAATATCTGACTGGTGTAACTGCAATAGCGCCTTGCACCATGTGTATAGACCGTTCCATCGTCATCAATATTATATACTTCGGGGTGTTTTTCCCAAAACCACCCCGGAGGTGTTGCTGTTGGGGTACCCAAAATAACAGACACCCCGTTCTCGTGTAGTTTTTCAATGATATGATGCAGCCATTCCCACTCATAAACACCCGGCTTCGGTTCCATTAAGGTCCAACTGAACTCACCCATACGCATCACATTCATATTGAGTTCTTTCATATGCTCTATGTCTTTATCAATAAAAGATTCATCCCATGATTCAGGATAATACGCTGCCCCATAATACAATTTTTTCTCTCCAATGTAGGATTGTTGTGCCTGTACAACAAAAAAAATTGCCATCAACACAAAATTCATCAATAAAATTTTCATAATTCACCTTTTAATTTAATACAATGTTTATCATCTTTACTTATAGACAATCCAAAAATACAAAAGGAATTGAATTTACATACATTATTTTGTAATTTTCAAGGGAATCATGTAGCTTTACGAAAGATATCAACTTAACTGTACGGTCATGATCAACCAAAAGTTATTTGGCTCTGTAAAATTTCTTGCGATCACAGCTACGCTGCTTACTTTTTTATTTTATTCTCCTTCCATCAACAATGAATTTTTGAATTTCGATGACAATAAACTCATCTATGAGAACAGAATCGTAACGAATGGTTCTGACACAAAACTTCATGAAATAATAGATTACCAAAGATTTAATCCTCACTACAAGCCAGTAGTCATTCTATCATGGAATCTTGAATACGAGAAATGGGGAGACAATCCCACCCCTTATTTTTTTAATA
>CAYSRH010000403.1:0-2420 GCA_964433245.1 uncultured Bacteroidales bacterium
CTCTTCTTAAATCAAGGTACCTGTATTTCATTCTCAGTTCCTCGCCACCATCTGTTTCCTCTTCAATGGTAAAAGGCGGAATCTCTGATTTGCTCAGAACTGTTAATGTTGATACAATTATTTCAATATTCCCTGTTGGAATTTTTTTATTTTTATTGCTTCGTTCTTCAATCCGGCCTTCTGCCTGTATAACATATTCTCTTCCGAGGGAACGGGCCTGTTCACATAATTCTTTGTTTACAGACATATCAAACACAAGCTGGGTGATGCCATATCTATCGCGCAAATCGATAAAGGTCATCCCGCTAAGATTTCTGATACGTTGTACCCAGCCGCTTAAGGTCGTTTTCTGTCCCTTGTTTTCTAATCTTAATTGTCCACAATGATGTGTTCTGTACATATTTTTTATTTTTTTTTCTTTACTTTGCAAAAATAGGAACATTTTCAAGATATGGAAGGAAAGAACTGATCAATATGAATTTTTTCAGCCATGAATATTTTATGCAACAGGCATTCATTGAAGCACAGGAAGCTTTTGAAAAGGATGAGGTGCCTGTTGGTGCAGTGGTTGTTTGCCGGAACAGGATCATTGCGCGTGCACACAACCTGACTGAATCGCTCAATGATGCAACGGCACATGCTGAGATGCAGGCTTTTACATCAGCGACAAATTTTATAGGGGGTAAATTACTTGAAGATTGCACGCTGTATGTCACATTGGAGCCATGTGTAATGTGTGCCGGTGCTGCATACTGGACAAGGATCGGCGCTCTGATTTATGGTGCAGATGATCCTAAACACGGATTTACACGCACTGATAAAAATATTTTGCATCCGAAAACCAAAATTGTTAAAGGTGTCATGGAACAGGAATGCTCAGCATTATTAAAATAAAAGATAAAAAATTATGGTTATCCAGAATGGTCTTGAAACATCAAAATACAGAATGTTATATATTGTTAGTATAGCTGTTTTTGTATTTACAGGATTCTTTGCTTTTTATTCTGATATCCCAGAAGGTGAATATTTAACAACCGGCATTGCTTTAGGCGTTTTATTCATTTATTTTTCAATGATTTACATTGATTATAAATATGTATATTTTAATGATAACGGAGAAAAAATTGTCTTTCGATATGTCAGCACACATCCTGTTATAGGCAAACGAAAGGCAATAGAAATTAAAAAAAAGTCGTTTGCCGGCTATGAAATACAAAGCGCTTTTTTTGGCCTGAAGCGCCAGCTTGTTCTTAAAATGTTTACAAAAAAAGGCATCATAAAATATCCTCCAATAAGCGTTTCGGCGGTAAAAAATCATGATCTGAAACTCATTGAAAAAGGATTGAACCAACAACTTGCCATGAATGTTAAATTGATTTCGAAACTCAAAAAAATGAAATAAGAATAAATACTTATGAATAATTCTTTACAGTTTCTCAGACCATATATTATTGCTTTCATGTTGTTTGTTTCTTTAATTGTATTTGCCTTTTTCTCCATGCCCATGCAGCAAAAAGGAAAAATAAGTCTTCACATGGATTCTAAGAAACTGCTGAAAGGTAAATATCTGCATGTTGAAGCCGATATTTATTACAAATCGTTGTCCGGTGAACTGGTCATGCATTACCTGTATCCTGAAAATTATATATTGATGACAAACAGTATTGGGGAAGTGAAGGCTTATTATCCGGATGAAAATGAAGTTGTGATCAAACACGGAGAACTATTTTCTTCTGAGAATAACCTGTTTTTTTATTTCATGTCAAACGAAGCTTATGATATGGGACTGAACCAGCTTGGATTTAAGGTGACAGATACAAAGTTTGAGGATGGAGTGATGATTACTACATGGCTTCCACCGACTGAGCTGCTTCAGGTAGTTCATAAAATTGAAATTGTCTATGAAGATTATCTGCCGGTTTATTCAGCCTATTTTGGCCCTGACAACAAAATCATCAGAAAGATATATTACTCAGACTATTCATATTTTGATCAATTCAGTTTGCCACTCAGGGTGACAGAAATTGAATATACACAAGAAGGCGATTCAATCGTCAGCCGTTTAATCTACTCAGATGTGAAAGTCAATCAACAGACCTCTGATCAATATTTTAATTTTAGTATACCTGAAAATGCAAAAATTATTGAATAACACATCTTTTATTGCTGTCATTACGATCAGCTTTTTCCTTTATTCTCAGAGGATAAAGGGGCAAAGTTTTGATAAAGACACAAAACTTCTTGTTAAACATGAAGTAAAGAAGTCATCATTCCAAAAGAGTAAGTTGAAATTTGGTTTTTTTGAATCAAAAAATCCATGGGTCAAATATAACCCGGTCACTTTTGTATTCAGTACTATGATGTATGCATACCAGAGAGTCATTTCGCGACATTTTTCTGCCTCCTGCCTGTATCATCCT
>CAYSRH010000404.1:0-2410 GCA_964433245.1 uncultured Bacteroidales bacterium
TGGAAGATCTTCAACATATTCCGGTAACCACGAAGGAGGATATACAGCTTCGAAATCATGATTTTATATGTGTTGATCCGCTATACATTATTGATTATATTACAACTTCCGGCACCTTGGGAGATCCTGTAACTTTTGCCATGACTGATAAAGATCTGGACCGCCTGGCATACAACGAGGCAATTTCGTTTGCCTGTGCTGCTTGTTCTGCTGATGATATTTTGCAACTGACAACGACAATAGACAAACGCTTTATGGCAGGCTTGGCATATTTTCTCGGAGCAAGGAAGCTTGGGGCAGGCATTGTAAGAGTAGGTGGAGGGATTCCGGAATTGCAGTGGGATACGATTGAAAGAGTGAAGCCTACTGTTTTGATTGCCGTACCCTCTTTTATTCTGAAATTAATCGAATATGCTGAGAAGAAGGGCATTGATTATCAGAACAGTTCAATAAAAAAAGCAATATGTATAGGAGAGGCACTTCGAACTCCCGATTTTGAATTAAGTACCTTGTCCGGACGGATCACACAAAAATGGAAGCTGCAACTTTATTCTACCTACGCTTCTACTGAGATGGGAACAGCTTTTCCCGAATGTGATGCAGGAAGGGGCGGACATCATCACCCGGAACTTATCATTGTTGAATTTCTTGATGATAATGACCAGCCCGTTAAAGAAGGCGAACCCGGAGAGGTTACGATTACAACCATCGGGGTGGAGGGTATGCCATTGTTGCGTTTTAAAACAGGTGATATTTGCCATCATTATACAGAACCCTGTACTTGTGGCAGAACAACCATGCGACTGGGACCGGTGATAGGACGCACACAACAAATGATCAAGTTCAAGGGAACAACACTTTATCCGACAGCCCTTTATGATATTCTTGACGAAATTGAATATGTGGAGAATTATGTTATAGAAGTGTTAACCAACGATATTGGAACAGATGAAATTGTTATCAGAGTAGCATGTCGCCGGACAGGTGAAGCCCAGGAAAAAGAGATCAAAGACCACTTCAGGGCTAAATTAAGAGTTTCTCCTTCTATTGTTTTTGATAGTGCAGAAGCGATTAACAGAATTAAGTTTCCGGAAACAAGCCGGAAACCTGTTGTCTTCTTTGATAAAAGAAAAACACCCTTCATGTGACTTGTTGTAAGAAATGTGAAAATTAGTAACTATTTCTTTTTATAAGAGTATAAGTAACTATGTTTTTGTGACTAAAAATGAGAATAGTATGTTTTGAATAAGTTTAGTCAAGAATATTTATTAACTTTGAATAAAGCTGAGTGATGTTTGTTTTAATTACCCATAAATCTTAAAAGAGATGAACCGAATTAGTATTTATATGGTATGGATATTGTTTGCTTTTCTTGCTTTTTCTTCTTGTTCAAAACAAAAAAGTAATGTTGTTGCCATTGCTGTAGCTGAAATGCATCTTGATCGATGGGAGCACGACATACATTACCTTAAGGAGTTTTTTGATACACATAATCACAAAGTTGATATAGTGATTGCTGAGGATAGTTATGAAACGCAGATTAGTCAAATAAAAGAATTAATAGAGCAGGGAGTCGGGGTGATTATATTAATTCCTGTTCAATCAAAAGGCTACAGGGAGGTGATTGATCTGGCCAGACAAAAAGGAGTAAAAATTATTGCTTACGATCGTTTGGTAAAAGATGCAGACATAGATTTCTATATAACTTTTGATAATTTACAGGTGGGGGTTAGTCAGGCAAGCTATTTGATCAATAACTCAAATGCCAGAACTTTTTCATTGATCAATGGACCGGAAACAGATAATAACTCTATCATGTTGAGGCGTGGGCAGCTGAGTGTATTGAATTCTTACAGATTGCGACACAGGGTTTCTGTTATAACGGATATAGTGGTGAATGAGTATTCTGAACAGGCGGGGTATGATGCTTTTATTGGAATTTTAAGTCAGGGAGAAATGCCTGATGCTGTTATAGCAGGAAATGACGCCATTGCACGGGGAGTGATCAAAGCAATAGAAGACCGGGGAATAGAAAATGATATTTTTGTTGTAGGGCAGGATGCTGATCGTGAATCTCTTGAATACATAAGAACATGACAATATACAAGCCGATAAAAAGACTTGCCAACATTGCCGGAGAAGTCGCTATTAGCTACATAGAAGGTCTTTTTCCTGATGAATATAACCTTTCTTCAACATACAACGGATTTAAAAATGTATCTACTATAATTATTGGTACGATTGCGGTAGATAATGTCAATATTGATGAAATTGTTGCGTTGGATGGTTTTGTTGAATTTGAAGATGATTCTCTGTAAAAACAGTTCTTTTCTCTGATTTTTCTTGCAGACACTAAATAATAAAAATGGTTCTGCCACGAACATTTATCTCTTGCGAAGCAAAATTTAAT
>CAYSRH010000405.1:0-2410 GCA_964433245.1 uncultured Bacteroidales bacterium
CATATACTGTTCAATTTCAATGGCCCTTTGCAGTCTGATGCGTCTGCCATCAAGAAAAGCTATGATATGGGCATCTGAATACCCCATATTTTTTACTTTACGTAATGCTTCGGCACATGCTTCGTAGGATTGAAACATGCCGGCATAGTAGCGGGAAATATTTGAACCTTCTATTGACTCTACTGTGATGGGATATAGTCCCTGGAAACGTGAAAAAGGAACATCCTTGCTAAAAGCACCCAACTGGATACGATAAACAATTCCATCCGGTAGTTGTATGTCAAGAGGAAAGGGATTTGATTCGGAATAAACAGATGATTGTTTAATTTCAAAATCATTTCTGTCCTGTGTTTGCTCATTTTCATTTTTTTTATCCGGACTTTCCGGAATGGGGGCACTATCAAAAACCGAACGGTTGCTTTCTGATAGTTTTTGTGCTGTCGTTGTTAATTGATGTATTTGTCTTCTAAGCTTGCTTTTTTCTTTTGAATCCAAGCTGTTGTAAAAAGTTTCTTCTTTTTGATCTGCGACACGCAACAGACTGTCAATGATGAGTTGATTCTGAAGAGCGATCCTGATCAGGCTGTCACCGGAAACAGATTCATCCGTTTTTATTGATTCTTTTATCCGGGAGAATGAGCGGCTTTGCATACATACCCGGTATTGAAACAGGGATATTTTCTTTCGTCCCTCAACACTGACTGTGTCAAGATTGACAACATAAGGAGTTTCACGTAAGGTAAATAAGGTGATTTTCCCCGGGATATTTTTCCTGTCTGATGCCAGGATAAAAGTTCCGTTTGCCTGGGGAATTAAGAAGTGTTCGTTGTGGGGTGTATTGATTGGGAAACCCGGATTTTCGGGGTTTTCCCATCTGTTCTGATGAATGTCAGTTTGTGAAAGGAAGATGTCGAACTGCCCCATATTTTTATGTTCCTTACTGCTAAAGTAAAGGGTCTTGCTTGTTACATCAAAAAAGGGATAACTTTCGTCTTTATCTGTATTGATAACAGGACCGAGTGATTCACCCCGGGATTCAAATGAAGTGGTGTTTTTCATCCGAAAGATATCTTGTCCTGCCTGCCGGGTATTTCTGACATAGTAAAGGTAAGATATTTGATCTTCTCCTGACATAATAAGGTTTTGGTTTCGCAGCATATTATAATAGTCTGTCAGCTCATAAGCAGGAATCTCTTTTTCTGTCACCAGTTGATATATCCTGGTTTCTGTTACAAGGTTTTTTGCATTGTGGGATGATGTGATATATTGTTCCGGGTTCTTTTCACGCAAGGTTCGCCAGTCAGCATTGTTTTGAAAATTTAAAAAAGCAGTATAAGCTTCCTCAAACATATAATTGTAAAAGTATAGTTTTCCTGTATGGTAATCAATGTCATCGGCAAATTGCTGCTTTTTTGCCCGGGTCAGGTGGTATAAGGCATGTTCGTAAAGTGTGTCCGATGCTGCGAGGCAAACACCCATTGCATAATGATAGTAAGTGTTGTGGGGATCGTGTTCAAGAAGTTGATCCAATAAAGGGATTGCTTCTCTGTATGCCCCCGCTTCAATTAAATCGGGGATTTTTTCGATCGTATCTTCAGAAAAAGAGAAGGATGATGGGTATAAAACAAGATGAGAGAACAGCAGGCATATAATAAGAAAGATCGTGCTTTTTTTCTTATCAGACACTTGAGTTTTCTTATTGAGACTACTTAATACAAAATTTAAATACAAAAAGTTTGGCATTTAAGTATTTTTTTTGTTTTATTGTAATTGGAAAAATTAATAACCCTTTTTCTGCCAAACACGAATATAAAATTTTATTAATTCGTACTTTTGTAAAAGTATGAAAAAAATATGAATATAATCTATAAGCTTATCGCCTCAGTAATAAAAAGGAAAATACAACCCGGTATTCAAATAAGAACTTAATCATAAAAGAAAAGGAGTACAAAGATGGATCAAAAAGGACAAAAAAAAGAAGGTGCAGGAGCAGAAAAGCTTAAAGCCCTACAACTTACATTGGACCGTATTGAGAAAGGATATGGAAAGGGAACCATTATGCGTATGGGAGATAAGCCCGTGAATGATATTCCTTCGGTTTCTTCAGGTTCGATCGGATTGGATATAGCACTTGGTATTGGTGGATATCCCCGGGGGCGGGTGATAGAGATCTATGGACCAGAGTCTTCAGGTAAAACAACACTTGCCATCCATGCAATTGCTGAATGTCAAAAAGCGGGAGGTATTGCAGCCTTCATTGATGCAGAAAATGCCTTTGACAGTACGTATGCGGGAAAACTGGGAGTGGATCTGGAGAATTTGCTGATCTCTCAACCTGACAGCGGAGAACAGGCATTGGAAATTGTGGATCACCTGATACGTTCAGGGGCCATTGATATTATTGTTGTGG
>CAYSRH010000406.1:0-2405 GCA_964433245.1 uncultured Bacteroidales bacterium
TCTGTATCACCGAAAAATATGAGCTTTACCAGTGCTGTAATAAAGGCAATCAGGAAAAAGCCGATCCAGATATAGTTCAATACCATCTGCTTATTGTCTGTTTTGAAAGTCCAATATAAATCATTTTTTTTGACACAACCAAATAGATTTTGTGATAATAGTTACATAATATTATCGTTTTAGTTTGTAGTTTTACAATGTGTTGTTTCTTTGAAAGACAAACATTAAATAATAACAAGACACCATAAATTTGACACAAAGATGATAAAAAAAGGTTTTTTTCTTCTGTTGACCACTTTCTTTTTTATGCAGATTTCAGCTTCGATTGTGGATCCTGTAACATGGACATTTGAAGCGGAAAAGGTCAAAAAAAATGAGTATCTCTTACATTATAAAGCAGCAATAGAAAGTCCCTGGAATCTTTATGGAATGGATATTCCTGAAGGAGGACCCAGACCTACTTCTTTTTCATTAAAGACACAGGAAGGCGTAAAGATCATAGATGAGGTGAAAGCTGTAACAAGCCCCGAGATCAAGTTTGACCCCGGCTTTAAAATGGATATCCCCATGCACAAAGGGGATGTGATTTTTAGTGAAAAAATAAAAGTTGATGAAGGGATTTCGCAGGTAAAGGGTGTTCTGGAGTTTATGGTTTGCGATGACAATAGTTGTCTGCCGCCACAAGAGGTGGCATATACATTTGTTTTGGATGAACAGAAGACTGTGTCTGCTCCTGAAAAATCAAATGCCGGAAAAGCCTTGATTTGGGTCTTCCTTATTGCTTTTGGCGGTGGCATACTGGCAATTTTTACCCCTTGTGTATTTCCGATGATTCCCATGATCGTAGGCTTTTTTACGCAGGGCGATCCTTCAAGGGCAAAGGTCATACGCAATGCTCTCTTTTTCGGTTTTTCTATGATCGCTATCTATCTTTCGCTTGGGCTGGTGGTTTCCTTGTTAAATGTCAATCCCAACGTGGCGAATGAAATCAGTTCGCATTGGATTTCAAACAGCCTCTTCTTTCTCATTTTTGTTGTTTTCGCTGTTTCTTTCTTTGGGGCTTTTGAGATAATGCTTCCCGGAAGCCTTGTCAATAAAAGTGATAAAAAAGCAGAAAAGGGTGGTTTGGCAGGAACTTTCTTTATTGCTCTGACAACGGTGATTGTGGCGTTTTCCTGCACAGGACCCATCATTGGGGCTATATTAATTGATTCAGCGGGTGGGCTTGCCATAGAACCTGTTATCGGGATGCTTGGATTTGCAATCGCTTTCTCGGCACCTTTTACTTTGTTGGCTTTTTTTCCGGCAGCACTCAAAAAACTTCCGAAATCAGGCGGGTGGATGAATACGGTAAAAGTGGTTTTTGCTTTTCTGCTTCTTGCCTTTTCGCTGATGTTTATCAGCAATATAAGCCAGTCGTACCATTTGAATATAATAAACCGTGAGCTTTATTTGTCAATTTGGATCGTGTTATCTGTGTTGTTGGGATTTTATATGATTGGGAAGATCAGGTTTGCCCATGATGAGGAACTTCCTTTTGTGAGTACATCCCGGATTTTTGTTGCGATAGCTGTTTTTTCTTTTGCCGTTTATTTGTTTACCGGATTGCTTGGAAATTCGCTGAAAGGGCTTGCTACGCTTTTGCCTCCCGCAACACAACATGAACAAGGGCCGTCATTACAACAAGAGATTGATGATGTCGTTTCTCCAATCAGCGGAGAGGATATTCCTGAGGATTGTTTTATTCCCAAATATGAAGATTTTTTGGATATGCCACATGGTCTGACCGGTTATTTTGATTATCAGCAGGGCAGGAAATGTGCACAAGAACAGGGCAAACCTTTGTTGGTCGTTTTTAAAGGTCACCAATGCAGTGCTTGTAAGGAAATGGAGAATTGGGTGTGGCCGGATGTTTTAGAGATGCTTCGCGATGATTTTGTGTTGGTGACGCTTTTTACGGATGACAGGAAACCGCTTCCGGAATCAGAACAATATGTTTCTGAATATGACGGAAGAAAGAAAAGTACAGTGGGAAAAAAATTCTCAGATCTGCAAATTTCAAAGTATAAGGCCAACACAATTCCTTTTTATGTTTTGATTGATGCTGAAGGAAATATGATTGGCACCATGGGATATACCCGGGATGTTGAGACGTTCAGGGATTTCTTGATGCAGGCTTTGAAAGACGAAGGACAAGATACTGAAAAAACAAATGTGGGGCAGGAATCCGGAAAACAGAACGTAGAAGTTTCGGAAAAACAGATATTTCATTTTTAAAGGAGCTAAGAACATAATTACGCCCTGAAAGGGCAAGTTAAATTAGTCCGTCCACAAATACTTTTCATTATATTCTATACCGTATTCATTTAAAAATACAGTAGTGTTCGAATAAATTCCAACAGGTC
>CAYSRH010000407.1:0-2402 GCA_964433245.1 uncultured Bacteroidales bacterium
GAAGCCCTTAAAGAAGCAGCTGAAATAGAAGATAACAGGTTGGAGTTCTATTAATCCACTATTGATAAACCAGCCAGGCTGTTGCTTCGCAATCGCTATCTGATCTGAAACGTATCCATCTTGCCTGGAAACCTTCGGGAAATTTATGTTCATATGTTTCACCTGCTTCTACAGTGATTGTTTTATATACCATCCAGGGGCCATGGCCTAAGGGTTCTGCTTCAATACTAAATGTAACAGGTTCATCATTTTTGTGAGAAAGCATTAGCTTTTTCTCATCATAAAAACCTATCAAATAAGGATATGAAGGCTCATGGGCTTTAACCTTCGCATTTTTCCACGGGCCGCCAATGCCTGTGGGTTTGCCCAGCTTCCAAAGGTCATCTATTGTTCCTGCCCATACGGCAGCCTTGCCGTCTTCGGAACGGATAATATGATGGTTGTCATTATCGGATTCTTTTTCTATACCTGTAATAATTAACAATCCACGGTATGATGCATAATCATGTATCCTGTAGTTGTGTGTGGCAACAGGCCGTATTTTGGCATACCCATCAGCATTTTCTGCAGGCAATTCATAAAAAGTACCAAAACAGCTAAACAAGTCACGTTCTGTCGCCACTTCCCTGCATATTCTTAGTGATGCTGCTTCAGTGAGTGCGGCATAAGCTTCATGGCTTTTGCTTTTTGGCAAGCGCCACCGCCTGCCATCATCATCTACCACTAAAATTGACCCTTCATCAATGGAGATCACATTTTCGGGAATGGTAAACTTAGTACGAATAAATTCAGCTGTTTCAGCGTCATCTTTTTTAGTTAGGTTCATGTCGCCGTCCAACTCATAATAACCTTTTTCTTCGGCCGCTGTGCCTTTAAAATCCATGGCCACTATACCCAAAGCCTTCCTGTTATTTCCCAGTCCGTAAAGCAGGCCACCTGTAACATCTTTATTATCTGTTTTGGCAATCCCTGAAAAGATGTTGTCTTCTTTCGTTCCGCGTTTTTCTTTTCCTGAGAATGAATAGGTTACGGTTGCAGTAATCGTTTTGTCTGTTTTTACCCGTATCCATTCCCCTTTATCAGTGTTTTCAAAAACATGAAAAACAGAACCTTTCCCGGGTACTTTCATTTCTTTGCAAGCATCCCATTTCCCATTTCCTTTTTTATCCAGTTCAAATGTAAATATTGCTTCCTGGTCGCTTTCATTATTAATCCATACGGCTTTTCGCGGCCATCCGGCAAAAAGGAAAGGTTCGGCATATTGTTCTTTTTCTACCTTTTCGGAGAGCCAGACAGCACCTGTAGCTGTAATTGTACCCAACTGGTCAGGTTTCTCCGGTGATGTAAACCATAGGTTTGAGTTGGATTGTCCGGGGCCTTCAATACCTCCCTTGGCTTTTCGTTTATTAAGAAATTCTTTATGGGCAGCATCATCACAGCCAAAAACAAGGCGGTTATTCCACCGTGCAAAATCTCCTATCACTTTAAGATAGGCAGAACGGGGGCGTATGCCCGCGCTGTTCACGGGTGTAAAATATTCAGGGAACCGCCAGAACATGCCATGCATGGTCATCAGGTAATCAGGTTTTTCTTTGGTTCCAATATCCCTGATCCTCGGCCATTCGGTGTTCCACCCGTGTGCGCCATCGTAACTATGACTGGCTTTTGGAAGGCGGTAAAAAGTCCATTCACCGGCATAGCGGACACCAACGATGACAGATTTATGATCCCAGCCGGTAGCCCAGATCGGGTCAGTGTCAGGATTTGGATTGCCATAAATGCCACCCGGCCCGGTTACTTCTACAAATTGATTGCGGCGGATTGTTTTCCAGTTTTTTCCATCCCATTCAGCAAGAATACCCGCCTTAACATCAAATTTATGCAAAGCTTCCCGGGTTGCTTCACCATTGTTAGAAAAAACCAATACCCCCTGGCCGGAATAAAGCCCTTTCCCATGCGCACCGGGTAATAAAGGCCCGTGTTGCCCCAGGTCTCCTTCCTTCTGAAGTAAATTGCCGTCTTTATATAGTACATTTACTTCCAAACTATTTACATCAACCTCGTAAAATCCTTCTTCCATCGTTGCATAATATATTTTTTCTTCCGGATTTGTAAGATGCCTGGCATTTCCGGTATGCCTTCCGTACATTTTATCATAAGGTATTGCCTGTACATTCCTTTTATCATCAATGGCATAAGGGCCAATAAAAAGCTGGTTGCTTTCTTTATGGATCATCCGGTTGGCAGGTGTGCCGCCTATACTTTCAGGCCTTACAATCTGTTCAAGGCCGGGCGTGATCTCATATAATTTATCTGACGAGCCATTTGGTAAATGGGGGCCATAAGTGATTACCCATAACCTGTCTGCCCAGGGCACCACTGCTCCTGTTCCGCATTCTCCT
>CAYSRH010000408.1:0-2399 GCA_964433245.1 uncultured Bacteroidales bacterium
GTGGATGATGGCGGTGATGCCACAATGATGATCCATAAAGGAGTCGAAGTAGAAAAGGATCCTTCTTTATTAAACAAAGATTATTCCGGAGAAGGAGAAGATTTTATTTCTTTGATGAAACTCCTGAAATTGAGCCTGGCAGAGAACCCCGGACGCTGGACTGCCGTATCGAAAAAGGTCAAAGGAGTTTCGGAAGAAACAACGACAGGAGTCCTTCGCCTCTACCAAATGAATGAAAAAGGGAAATTGCTTTTTCCGGCAATCAATGTGAATGATTCTGTTACGAAATCAAAATTTGATAACCTGTACGGATGTCGTGAGTCTCTCGCTGACGGAATAAAACGTGCAACGGATGTGATGATGGCAGGAAAGCTTGTTGTTATATGTGGGTATGGTGATGTTGGAAAGGGATCGGCACAATCAATGCGTGGATTTGGAGCCCGTGTGATAGTTACGGAAATAGATCCTATTTGTGCCCTGCAGGCTGTGATGGAAGGGTATGAAGTGAAAACGATAGAGGATGTTATTGATGAAGGTGATATTTTTGTTACCACAACAGGAAATAAGGATGTGATCACGGCAGAACATATGTCAAAAATGAAACACAACGCAATTGTCTGCAATATAGGTCATTTTGATAATGAAATACAGGTGGGAAAACTTGAAAAATGGCCGGGAATCAAAAAGATTAACGTGAAACCCCAGGTGGATCAGTACTATTTTCCCGATGGACATGCTATTATAATGCTCGCTGAAGGTCGCCTTGTGAATCTGGGATGTGCAACCGGGCACCCCTCCTTTGTAATGAGCAATTCATTTTCCAACCAGACACTGGCCCAACTTGATCTTTGGCAAAACGATTTTGAAATTGGCGTTTATACCCTTTCAAAAGCACTTGACGAAGAGGTCGCCCGCCTGCACCTGGAACAATTGGGTGTTAAACTGACAACCTTGACAAAGGAGCAGTCTGAATACCTCGGAATTCCGGTGGGAGGTCCATATAAAGCTAACCATTACAGATATTAATATTTAGTTATTCACTTTATACCAGATAAAAATGTCTTATTTATTTACTTCTGAATCAGTTTCCGAGGGGCATCCCGATAAGGTAGCTGATCAGATTTCTGATGCTGTTTTAGATGCAATGCTGAGTCGTGACCCGGATGCCAAGGTGGCATGCGAAACTTTTGTAACCACAGGACTGACAGTAATTGGCGGAGAAGTCAAGTCAAATGACAATACCGCAATAGATTTTCAGGAAATTGCCAGAAAAACCATAAGAGAAATCGGTTATAACAAGTCTGAGTATAAATTTGATGCTGAATCTTGTGGTGTTCTTGTTACCCTGCATGAGCAATCAGCGGATATCCGCCAGGGTGTTGAACGTTCTGTTGAAGAAGAACAAGGGGCAGGAGACCAGGGAATGATGTTTGGATATGCCTGTAATGAAACGGAAAGATTAATGCCGCTTCCTATTGATATGTCGCACAAAATATTGCAGGTGATGGCTGATGTCAGAAAAGAAGGGAAGGAAATGAAGTATTTACGACCTGATTCGAAGTCTCAGGTGACTGTTGAGTATAGTGAGGGTCATAACCCCCTGCGTGTACATACAATTGTCGTGTCAACCCAGCATGATGATTTTGCTGAAGAAAAAGCCATGCAGCAAAAAATTAAAGAGGATGTGATTGCGATTATCATGCCACGCGTAAAAGCAATGTATTCGCAAAGTGTTCAGAAACTTTTTGATGACAAGATATTATTTCATGTGAATCCTACCGGGAAATTTGTTATTGGAGGTCCTCACGGTGACACAGGTCTTACCGGAAGAAAAATTATTGTTGACACATACGGAGGTCGTGCAGCGCATGGGGGAGGAGCTTTCTCAGGGAAAGATTCATCCAAAGTGGACCGGTCTGCTGCTTATGCTACCCGCTACATTGCAAAAAACCTTGTTGCAGCAGGTGTCGCTGACAAAGTGCAGGTGCAGGTAGCTTATGCAATAGGTGTTGCCAAACCGGTAAGCATCAATGTGGATACCTTTGGCACATCCAAAGTAGGAAGTGATCAATTAATAGAAGAAAAAGTTTCCAAATTATTTGATATGCGTCCCGCTTCATTCGTGAAAAAATTAGGATTGAAAAACCCCATATACAGAGAAACCGCAGCCTATGGTCATATGGGAAGAGAACCGGGAGTGAAACAAGTATCTGTAAAAGGGAAGCCCGTAATAGTGGAAACTTTTACATGGGAAAAGACTGATTCTGTTGAGATAATTAAAAACGCTTTTGGTTTATAAGCGTGTAATTTTTTTTAAATTTATTATTATTGATTATTATTGCAGGGTTGTACTCTTTTGTACAACCTTTTTTCATATGTTTAAAATTTACGACCATGCT
>CAYSRH010000409.1:0-2382 GCA_964433245.1 uncultured Bacteroidales bacterium
AGTCCCCTTTAGGGGATTTAGGGGTAAGGTGGCTTTTTAGACCGGACTCATTAATTAATAACCACATTTTAATTTATGGGTTGAAACTATATTCTTCACTTGTATAATACCTTACATAGTCCACAACCATTTCTTGAGGAAAAACAGTTGTTTCATCCGGGTAACCTGGCCAACCGCCACCTACAGCGATATTTAAAATCAAATAGAATTTTTCATTAAAAGGATATCTTGCATCAATCATATCTCTTTTCCCGAAGGTCATCACCAGTTCTTCATCCAGGTACCAGCATATCCGATCTTTTTCAAGAGCCAATGAATATAGATGAAATTCATCATTTAAAGACGCCCAGGGAACCTTGACAAAATCCGTTTTCTTTTTGTGAACCTCAATACTATCATTCCCGCTGCAATGCACAGAGGTATAATACATGTCCAGTTCATGGCCATGTTGTTCCATTATATCAATTTCTCCACTAAACGGCCAGAAACCGTATTTTTCCTCTGTTGACATCATCCATATAGCCGGCCAAATACCCTGACTTTTAGGTAATTTTGCTCTTACATCCAGACGGCCAAAATGAAAATCCTTTTTATTACGGGTATTCAAACGAGCTGAGGTGAATTCCCGGAATGTCTCAATATGCGCAGGGGTTTCAATTGCTTTTAAAACCAAATTATTGTCTCTTATAAACACATTAGAGGTGTCATCTGTATAAGCTTGTTTCTCTGAATTCCACCAATAATCCCCCAAAGCAAAATTCCAGTTATCTGTATTTATTTCATTTTGATTAAAATCTACCGCCCATTCAAGTTCAGTGTATTCGGAGAACTCAGGTAAAGGATCCAGATTGTCATTGGGATTAATTCCCAGCTCTTCATAAAACTTGACATAATCAACCTCCAGGGTCTGCGGAAATTTTGTCCTGACATCAACAGGGCCTGCCCAGTAACCATCAACGGAAACGTTTATGTATAAATCCATTGGATTATTAAATGGAAAATCATGGGGTATTAAAGATTGTTTATAGCATTTGTAAACCAATTTGTTATCAAAATAACAAAAAATAGCATCTTGCTCTTTAACAAGCGATACCAAATGAAATTCGCCTTCATACTTGTCACTTGATATGAAACCATCTCCAAATCCCCTTTCCAGCCCATCATGGCCCTGAAACCTGCTCACAGAAGAAACACCGTATTTTATATCGCCCAAACCTCTGATGGCTGCTATGTCAATACCGGAATAATCAGGGTATTTTTCATTTCTGTTCCGTAAACTTAATGCGCTAAGTATGCCTTTTTCCGTTGGAAAATTAACACGTATGTCTATCCGACCGGTATTTTCAGGTACTTCTATTTTTCTTGATGAAGAGTAGTATTTTACTGAATCTTCTTGTTTCACCTGATCAACTTGAATTTGAAAAAAACCATTTTCATTTTTGGAATTATCAGGCAAGAAAGTCTGTGTCTCATTATAATTCCAAAATTTATCCGGCACAAAAACCCATTTGCTTGTATCAAGAGACCCAGCGAAATCTATATTAGAAATTACTTTGCTATAACTATTTAATTCAGGCACAGTTATATGACCATTATTACCTGATTTAGAACAACTATATAACAGAATAATGGTAAAAACCACTAATACGTTTAATATCCTTGTCATTTTATTTTTTATTCGATTATTATTCTTTTAACTATTCTTTCTCTATTTGCCAGGCCAACATCTACCATGTAAATCCCACTTTTAAAATGACTTATTTCAATTTCAACCTTTTTTTCTTTCTTTGATAAATTTCTGAAAAACACTTTCTCCCCTTTAAGGCTATACACTGAGATGTTATCAATTTGCATATTAACTTTCAAATCTATCATCAAGTAGTCTTTTGCGGGATTTGGGTAAACGCTAATGCTTTCATTATTCGTTAGTCTTTGAATTCCTGTAACCAACTCAATGCTATTGATGGTTAAGTATGCAGCTTGCATATAACCCTTTGAATTGTATGCAAAAGCTTTTATAAAATAAATTGTATCCGCCCCTAACGCAACAGAGCTGGTTAATGAATTTGATTCCGCTTTCGCCAACAAATGCGTGTCGGCATATACTTCAATTTTTCTGATTTCGTGCAGGTTGTCACTGGCTTCTACCTGAAAGTTTATAGCAGATGTAATCGTGTCTATGGTAGCGTTGATTGTAACTTCTGGCCCATGTCCCGCACCAATTATCATTTCGTGTGCGCCAATATCATTTCTTTCTCCGGTGAAAGGGTAGTTCATATCCATTCCTGCATCAATCAGGTTGGAATTTTCGGTAGGCTTAAAAAACGGAAATGGTTTATCTCCGGAGAGTTTTAAACCGGGCTGTTCATCTACTATGTTATT
>CAYSRH010000410.1:0-2379 GCA_964433245.1 uncultured Bacteroidales bacterium
CGCGTAGCGGTGACCTGTTGGAATTTTTATCGGACACTAAAGTATTAGAAGATAGAATATGAATAAAAAAATACCAAAAAATATGGAATACAGAACAGAAAAAGACACCTTAGGTAAAATAAAAGTTCCTGCTGATAAATACTGGGGAGCCCAAACACAGCGGTCAATAAAAAACTTTCACATTGGTGAAGAGAAAATGCCAATCGAAGTCATACGTGCATTTTCCATACTAAAAAAAGCAGCGGCAACAATAAACTGCAAAGCAGGTATTTTACAAAAAGAAAAGCAGATTTTGATTGCGGCTGTTTGTGATGAGATATTTTCCGGTAAGTTAGACGCCCACTTTCCTTTGGTGGTATGGCAAACAGGCAGTGGTACACAGACCAACATGAATATCAACGAGGTAATTGCCAACCGGGGCATGGAGATCAGCCGGGAACAAAACCCTGCAAATCCTGTAATCTTACATCCAAACGACGATGTAAACAAGTCCCAATCCACCAACGATACCTTCCCTACAGCCATGCATATTGCAGCTTATCAGATGATCATTGAAAAGCTGCTGCCTTCTTTGGAGAAACTGCGAAATGCATTGGATGAAAAATCCTGTTTGTTCATGGATATTATAAAAATCGGTCGCACACACATGATGGATGCTACTCCGTTAAAACTGGGGCAGGAATTTTCAGGATACGTGGCACAGCTTGACCATGGCATCAGGGATGTCATTAATTCCCTTGAACATCTTGGAGAACTTGCCATTGGGGGAACAGCTGTAGGTACAGGAATCAATGCTCCCAAAGATTTTGACAAACAAGTCGTTACAGAGATCAGCCACCGCACAAAACTACCTTTTGTACCTGCCCCAAATAAATTTGAATCACTGGCAGCACATGATGCTATTGTCACCTGTTCGTCAGCCTTAAAGGGCATCGCTGTTCGTCTTATGAAAATAGCCAATGACATTCGCATGTTGTCCTCCGGTCCTCGTTGTGGCATTGGAGAAATTACACTTCCGGTCAATGAACCGGGTTCTTCCATTATGCCCGGAAAAGTGAATCCTACACAGGCAGAAGCCCTGACCATGGTGTGTGCCGAGGTAATTGGAAACGATACCGCGATTACCGTAGGAGGAATGAACGGTCATTTTGAGTTGAATGTGTTCAAGCCAATGATGATCCACAACCTGATCAGGTCAATACGCCTGCTTGGTGATGCCTCTGAATCTTTTCGTACATATTGTATTCAGGGACTTGAAGCCAACCTGCCTGTCATTCAAAAAAATCTGGACAATTCATTGATGCTGGTAACAGCTCTGAGTCCTCATATCGGATATGAAAAAGCAGCCGAAGTAGCAAAAAAAGCATATGCAGAAAACCTGACCTTAAAGGAAGCTGCCGAACAACTTGCTTACGTAAAACCTGAAGATTTTGACAAGTGGGTGGATCCGAAAAAGATGATATAATGTAAATTTTGTTTAGTTCATCCGTTGAAATAGCGTTTGTTAAGGGGAAAAGAGATGTGTGAGTTAAATTTTTCAATCACGGGTATTTGGCAACAAATTAAGCACCTTTAATGTAAGAAACCCCATCCGGAGAGGATGAGGCTTCTAAGGGGCATTCTGAAGATTGGATTAGAGAGATTTAAAAGAGGTTTAATCTCTTTTGATATATAACAAATATAAATATGGTTTTTGTTTTTGTTTTGTACTATTGTCTCAAAATGTATAACAAATGTTGCATAAATGAAAAAAATGACGTTTTTTTGGCAAAAACATACATTATCTCTTTAAAAGATACCTTTTATGGATCAGCAGCCTATTATTTTAGTTAATCCGGGAGAAAAACCCCAAATTGAAGCCCTTGAAAAAGACAGGAATGCAGGAATTTATATGTTTCCGTATAGTTTGTTATTTTTACAAAATTATCTTCTTACAAAAAATATCCGGTCTAATATAGTCGATTTGTATGTACAAAAACCAAACGAATTATTTGAAATAATAAAACATCCAAAAAACCCCATTGTTGGTTTAACAGCTCAATCTCATTCTGTTTTAAGAGCCCTGGATATTATTCAACAAGTAAAAGCAATTAATAAAACCGCCATTATCGTTGTTGGTGGAAATTTCTTCACCAATACACATAAGGATGTATTAAACCGATATACAGAAATTGATGTAGTAGTTCGTGGTGAAGGTGAAATTACTTTTTATGAGTTAGTAAAAGCAATACATAGCAAAAATGCTTTCGATACTATTGATGGAATAACATATAGAGATAACAACAAAATTAAAGAAAATAAAAATCGTCAGGATGAAAGAAATATAGAAAAATTTGCATTACAATATAAAAATTTGCCATTAACTGGGCGTTTTAAAGA
>CAYSRH010000411.1:0-2369 GCA_964433245.1 uncultured Bacteroidales bacterium
AGCTCTTGCAAACAAGTTAATACATCTTCACATTGAAAATAATCTTCCCCTTTTTCACGCGGAATAAGGAAGCCCGCCATTTCCCATTCCACACGCATAAAGAAAACCTTATCTTCATGGTCCACATGCTGGTCAAGATAAATGATATTTCCCTTATTGGTATCGATCCACTGTGTAATGGAAGCAACAATGCCTTTTTCATCAGGGCAATGCATTAAAATAATCGCAGTATTATTGCCTGACTCGTTCATCTTATATATTATTATTTTTTCTTTATGTCACTTAAATTTTACAATAATCCCTTTGTTGATGGCAATTCATAGCTCCATGCATCTCTTCGGATGGCCATTTTTATTGCCCTCGCCAAAGCTTTGAATATACCTTCGATCTTGTGGTGTTCATTTTCTCCCTCAGCTTTAACAAACAAATTTGTTCCGGAAGCATCTGAAAAGGACTTAAAAAAGTGCTTAAACATCTCTGTTGGCATATCGCCCACCCTTTCACGTTTGAATTCAGTTTGCCACTCTAGCCACGGGCGTCCGCCAAAATCAATCAATACCTGTACAGCACAATCATCCATAGGCAGGGCAAACCCGTAACGTTCAATGCCTGCCTTGTCTCCCAAAGCTTTTGCCACACATGCACCAAGTGCGAGCGCCGTGTCCTCAATTGTATGGTGTTCATCCACCTGCAGATCACCTTTTACCTGCACTGTCAGGTCAAAGCCTGCATGGCGACCAATTTGTTCTATCATATGGTCAAAAAACCCCAATCCTGTACTGACAGAACACTTACCGCTTCCATCCAGGTCAATTTCAACAAGGATATCAGTCTCTTTGGTTTTTCGTTCCACCCCGGCACGCCGGACTCTCGAAGCAACCTGCACATAAATATCTTTCCACGATGTTGTAATCAGTACACATACATCCGCAAAGCCTGCTTTTTTTATTTTCTTTTCCTGCTCTTCAGCATCTCCTATCAGTATGGCCTTTGTCCCCAGATTCTTTGCCAACTCTATATCGGTCAGGCGATCGCCGATAACATAGGAATTCTCCAGATCATAATCTCCCTGCATATATTTCTCCTGCAACATGCCTGTTTTTGGTTTACGTGTAGGTGCATTATCTCCGGGAAATGAGCGGTCAATCAGCACATCATCAAAAACAATTCCTTCATTTTCGAAAGCCTTCATCATTTTATTCTGCACAAGCCGGAAGTCATCCTCAGGAAATGAGGATGTACCCATCCCATCCTGGTTGCTTACCATCACCAGTTCATAATCCAGGTGTCGCCTGATCTGGTATAAATGACGAAACACCCCGGGATAGAACTCCAGCTTCTCAAGCGAATCAACCTGAAAATCTACAGGGGGCTCCAAGATCATTGTGCCATCCCGGTCAATAAATAATGCTTTCTTTTTTTGCATGGTTTTTTATTTTGCTGTAAATAGGCTGTTCATTGTGTAGTTCTTCAATCTCTCATTTGCAATATCAACATACTCTTTAGAAGTTTCTGAACCAATCTTCATTATATATTTTTCCAAATTCCATGTTACAAATTTAATTAATTTTTTCTCAACACATCTATTAATACACACTATAACAGAATCTTATGAACCACCCTCTATATAAGCAGTCAAAGCTGCCAGCAAAAGATCATTCTCGCTGGTTGTTCCGATCGTAATGCGTAAACATCCTTCACATAAATGCACCCTGGAACGGTCACGAACAATGATCTGCTGATTAACGAGATATGCATACACCTTTTCAGGCTGATCTACACGCACCAATACAAAATTTGCATCCGAAGGATATATCTTTTTCACAAAGGAAATATCCTGTAATTCATTGATCAACCGTTCCCTTTCTTTTAACAGGGTTGCCACCCATTTTGTTTTTTCTTTCTCATTTCCCAATGCCTCAAGAACAGCTTTTTGTGTAAGCACATTCACATTATAAGGATATTTCACCTTGTTGAAGTATGCAATGAGTTCCGGAGCAGCAAAGGCCATTCCGAGCCGGACACCGGCAAGCCCCCAGGCTTTGGAAAATGTTTGCAAAAGCACCAGGTTGTTGTATTTGGTAATCTGTGGAAGCATGCTTTCCTGTTTTGCAAAATCAATATACGCTTCGTCCAGCACAACAATCCCCTGAAA
This sequence comes from uncultured Bacteroidales bacterium, assembly GCA_964433245.1. GTDB lineage: Bacteria > Bacteroidota > Bacteroidia > Bacteroidales > JBBRXJ01 > CAYSRH01. The sequence continues at coordinate 2,156 of CAYSRH010000411.1, forward strand.
TGAACGAATGATCTGCAACATGGCATCCTGATCAAGCGAATTGGCTGTCGGATTGTTCGGACTGCAAAGGAAAATCAACTTCGTTCTTTTGTCCACCCCACTTAATACAGCATCCGGATCGATTTCAAAATCAGCAGTTAAACTTGCATATCGCACTTCAACATCATTGATCCCTGCACAAACAGGATACATTCCATATGTAGGATGTATGGAT
>CAYSRH010000412.1:0-2358 GCA_964433245.1 uncultured Bacteroidales bacterium
TCCGGTAAAAGTCACCATTAATAAAAATACTATCACCAAATTGTGTTCCTACAATGTATAATCTTTCCTGGATGCTATCTGTGGGAAGAATTTCGGCATTCGTGTAAGAGGGGGCTCCCATCTCAAGTTGCCCTAACATCGCTACATATTCTTTACCTGCCACTTCTAAAGGGATGGTTTGGTCTCCGGCTAAATCGTAACAGGTGCCTCCCATGGCAGACCGCATAGAATCATCTTTCAAAGAGACGGCAATTTTGTTGTTGGATGTCAAATGAACACCGGTCAGTCGGTCAGCCCCGGCGCGACCCATTTTGTCGATTGCATGCCATCCTCCATCTCCCTCCGGTTCGGTTTGCATCGTGGGGATGAGCGTGAAAGTTTCTCCCCTGTCCAGATCAATAACAAAAGAAGTTAATCCTGCGAATCCCAGCACTTCTTTTCCGGGAGGAAGGTCAACAGTGATTGAGGTATTGTCTTCGGTGGCAACAATGTCAATGGCTGAATAGGCAGGCTCATTAGCAAAAGGCATATTGTATAAGCCTGTTTGGAAGGATGTGTAAAATTCAGTTCCTAATGCATTAGCGCCTTTTAGCGCCCAGATATCAGGGTTATTTCCATTGCTGTATTCAAAATAAACAGTAATTAATGAGGTAGAATGTATATGAAAACCCCGGTTATTTTTTCCTGCAGTTCCATCGTAGATGGTATATTGGTTGGATATTTGGTTATATTCTGCAGCGGTTCCGGAAAGGACAACTTTTTCGGTAGAATTCGCAGGAACAGTCACTATAATATCAGCAAAAAGCGGGTTTTCCGGCATGGTGATGGTGACTGTTGCCGGCAGGTTTTTGGTGGTGATATTGAAAAAGGAAGGTTGTCCTGCTCCTGGATTGTGATCTCTTGTAACTTCAGGCACAACAAACCAAAATTCCGTGTCTGTTTGGGCTTTGCCGGGTATGGTGATTGAAAAACATAACAACAAAGCAAAAAGCAGGTTCCATAGCGGCAGTTTGATTTTGGAGTACATATCACAACAACTACAGGATGAACTTTCATATTGAGAGAAAACACATCTCATACCAAGAGTTTATTTTATTTAATTTTCTAACAAATATATTGATTTTTATCGAAATTCAATGTAACTTAGTGTTTTTATTATTAATCTGGATTATTATTTATATTCATGAGAAGTGTTAGATTTTTTTTCTTTGTTGGTGTTTTTTTCTCGGTATCAATTTTTTTGATATTGATATCTGCTCAGGAGACTTTTCTGCATGAAGGTTTTGAATCAGGAAAACCTGCCGGATGGATAGAAATACCTACCAAGTGGGAAGTTGATGGAAATGACAGCACAAGCATTCCCTGGAAGTTTAAATCGGGGGTACATTTGGCATTTCCTGACACAGCTGCGGTGGGAGATACCAATGCCCTGTTTAACTATGAGAGTTATTCCGGAGAAGCCACCATGTTGGTTACCCCTGTGTTGAACTTAGAATATGCTATCAAGCCGGCACTTTTCTTTTATCATGTTATGCCTCCTTGGGTGTCAGGAGAGCATGCATGGAATGATTTTTTGAAAGTATATTACAGAAAAGGGTCTGACAAACCCTGGGTGTTGCTTCGTTATTACGAAAATGCTGTAAACAACTGGACAATGCAGGAACTTAATATTCCGGACAGTGCGCTATCCTCAACATTCCAGATTGCCTTCGAAGGAATCACCAACTATGGCTATGGTGTAGGTGTTGATGAAGTTATTATCCTGGAAACAGAAGTTGCATCGCGGATTGTTATCCACGACACGGTGTATCAGGCCTCTACAGATTTTGTTGCAAGTAATACCATAAGAAACCCAATTTTGCAAATTGAACTATTTGTGTACGGCAACCAGGATGAGGAAATATTAAACAGTATCACTGTAACATCATTGAATACAGATGATGCAGAAATTACGCCCAATGGGGTAAGGCTTTTTGCTACACAAGATCCTGTTTTTTCTTCGCGTAATCCAATAGGTTCACCTTCTGGATTTGCTGGAGGAGAAGCAGTTTTTAATAATATTGGCTATTCTTTAAAAACCGGACATAATTCCATTTGGGTGACTTATGATATTGTGGAAGAAGTTGAATATGAGAATATTATGGATGCTAAGATTGAGGCACATGCCGTTGTTACTTCTAAGGGTACTTATCCCTCTGTAGATATTTCTCCTGATGGGAGTCGTTGGGTTACCGGAACCATTTTCTTTGACGATTTTGAGACAGATAAAGGGTGGGTATTAACTGGTGAATGGGAGCGGGATAGTGCACAGGGAAAAGGGGGAGGTGACGGAGGTTACCCTAGTGCGAATGAAGCATA
>CAYSRH010000413.1:0-2353 GCA_964433245.1 uncultured Bacteroidales bacterium
GTCAATAAAATATCATCATGGCGAGCTCCATCTGACAAATAAAAAATAAAATATAAACAGATGAAAAAATTGCACATTGTGATTGTATTTCCATTTTGAATTATATTTTTGTACTGTTTTTTTTATTCATTTACAGTAAAAATCGTATATGGGACAATTAAAAGACATTTTATCTGTCAGTGGTCAGCCGGGCTTATTCAAGTTTGTATCGCAAGCCCGCAATGGTATTATTGCCGAAGGATTGGAGGACAAGAAGAGAACCCGTTTTAGTGCAACATCCAAAATTAGTGCATTGGAAGATATCGCCGTTTATACTGACGAAAAGGAAATGCCTTTGTTGGATGTGTTTAGAGCAATGAAAGAGAAGATTGACGCAGGGGAGACGGTCGATCCTAAGGCTGATCCCGAGACACTGAAATCTTTTTTTGAAAGCGTTTTGCCAAATTATGACAAGGGACGTGTCTATGTTTCTGATATTAAAAAGATGATTAAGTGGTTCTTTATTTTGGATAAACTGGGAATTGATTTTTTTGCCCGGGATGAGGAAGAGGCTGAAGATGAGAAAAAAACAGATGCGGATAAGAATAAAGAGAAAGACAAAGAGAAGAAAGAAAATAAGCCGGCGACAAAAAAAACAAAAGCAAAGGCTTCCAAATCAGAAAAAAAAGAAAACACCCCCGATGAGTGATATTAATGAAGTAAGATTACAAAGAAAATACCTTCCCAAAGAGTTAAAAATACAAACAATTAGTGATGTAAAGCCTTTTGTCGAGGAATTGCTTGATAGAAAACCGGAGAGTGTCTCCGCATTAGAAAATTGGTTGCGGGATATCAGCGAGCTGGAGTCGGTATGCGAAGAAGAAATGGCATGGCGCTATATTCGCATGACTTGTGATACAGAGGATAAGAAAATTGCTGAGGCTTTTCATTATTTTGTCAGAGAAATAGAACCTTATCTCGAAAAAGCATCCAACCAATTTGATCAACGCCTCTTGGAATCCCCTTATCTAAAAGAACTGGATACTGATCGTTATCATGTTTTGTTACGTGCTGTCAGAAGAAAGACCGAGCTCTTTCGTGAAGAGAATGTCGAAATACGTGCCGCATTACAGGAACTTGAGAGCCGTTACGGTGCGATAAGCGGAGCCATGACAATTATGTATGAGGGAGAGGAGATGACCCTGCAAAAGGCATCCAATTATCTCAAAGAAACCGACAGGAATGTAAGGAAAGAAGTCTATGAATTGATTCAGAAAAGAAAAGAAGCCGACAGAGAGAAGCTACATGACTTACTGGATCAGTTGATAGAAAAGCGTCATACCATGGCAGTCAACGCCGGATTTGCTAATTACAGGGATTTTAAGCATCAGGAAATGGAACGTTTCGATTATACCATTGATGATGTGAAGGGGTTTCATGAATCTGTGATGAAGGAAGTTTCGCCTGTTTTGTCTGAAATGCACAGAAAGCGAAAGGACATGATGGGGCTTTCGGAATTGATGCCCTACGATCTGGATGTTGATCCGCAGATGAAACCTCCTCTCAAACCTTTTGTTACAGATGAGGAATTGATAAACCATAGTGTTGAGGCATTCAGACAGATTGATCCGGCATTTGGGGATTATCTCGCTGTTATGAGAGATAATAATTACCTTGACCTGGGAAGCAGAAAAGGGAAGGCCCCGGGAGGCTATAACTATCCTTTGTACGAGAGCAATGTTCCTTTTATTTTTATGAATGCCACCGGTAATCAGCGTGATCTTGAGACCATGATGCACGAAGGTGGGCATGCTGTACATTCTTTTCTAAGTAGTGGACATGATTTGGTGGCTGATAAGAGTTTGTCATCCGAAATTGCAGAGTTGGCCTCTATGTCGATGGAGTTGATCTCAATGGATCAGTGGCATCTCTTTTATTCGGATACTGAGGATTTAAAGAGAGCCAAAATGAAGCAGCTGCAATCCCTTATATCTGTTTTGCCATGGGTGGCCATAGTTGACAAGTTCCAGCATTGGCTTTATACCAATTATTCTCATACCCATGCAGAACGGGAACAAGCATGGGGAGCTATCCAAAAGGAGTTTGCTTCGCAGGAAGTGACATGGGGGCAGTATGAAAAATACCGCCTGACCCTTTGGCAATCACAATTACATATCTACGAAGTCCCTTTTTATTACATAGAATATGGTATAGCCCAGCTGGGAGCTGTTGCCATGTGGAAACAATACAAGGAAAATCCCCGGAAAGCCCTCAGCTTTTATAAAAAGGCTTTGTCTCTCGGATATACTAAAACAATACCCGAAATATATGAAGCTGCCGGTATTCGCTTTGACTTCAGTCAGTCTTATATTAA
>CAYSRH010000414.1:0-2345 GCA_964433245.1 uncultured Bacteroidales bacterium
GTCTGTTTGATCTGTTGCATAAACCGGAAGACATCTTTTTCAACCATCAGGGGAATGAATTCGCCCCTGAGCCTTCCATCGCCATGCTCCCCACTGAGAGATCCTCTGAATTTTTTAACTAGGTGAGCAACTTCCGTGGCGACAGAGCGGAATAATTGAACATCTTTTTCCTGCTTCAGATTGAGGATAGGTCTGAGGTGTAGTTCTCCTGTTGCTATGTGTGCATGATAAACACATGACAATCCATATGCACCCAGAATGAGATTAAATTCTTTAATAAAGTCCGGGAGATCTTCCGGTCTGACACTGGTATCTTCAACAACGGAAACCGGCTTTGCATCGCCTTTAAGATTAGATAGAACACCCAATCCGGCTTTTCGCAGATTCCATACTTTTTTTGTGTCTTCCCCTATAACAATTGGGTAATGATAGCCTATCCCCTGTGCTTTTAAATTATTCTCAAGTTGATCTTTTTTCTTTTGCAGTTCTGTTTCTGTATGTGCAACAAATTCAACGATCAGAATTGCTTCCGGGTCACCTTTCAGAAAGAAGCGATTGCGGTTTTGCTCAATATTCCCTTTTGTCAGATCCAGAATGGTCTTATCCATTAATTCAATGGCCTGGGGCTTTTGTTGTAATGCGATCAAATTGCCCCGTAGTGATTCTTCCAGACTTTTGCAGTGTACACAAACGAGTCCTGTCAGAGGAGGAGGCAATGATACCAGGTTGAGTTTTATGGCTGTAATAAATGCCAAAGTGCCTTCTGACCCGACAATTAACTTGCAAAAATTAAAAAGGGATGATCTTTTGTCTGAAAAAACTTCGTTATTCAGTAACATGTCCAATGCATAGCCTGTATTCCTTCTCGGAATCTCAGGGTCAGGAAATACTTTACGTATTCTCTGTTGATGCATCGGGGGGGAGAGTATCTCTTTAATTTTTCTGTAGAGGTTATTTTCAAGAGAATTTCCTGTGCATTTTGATTCAAATTCTTCTTTGTTTAAAGGCGAAAATGTCACTTCTTCACCATTGCTCAAATAAGCTGTTATTTCGAGTGTATGATCCCGTGTGCTGCCATAGATGAGTGAATGTAGCCCGCAAGAATTATTGCCTGCCATGCCACCCATTGTACAGCGGTTTGCTGTTGATGTTTCAGGACCAAACATCAGACTGTGCTCTTTCAAAAAATGATTGAGGGTATCCGGAACAACACCCGGCTCAACAAGAATCCATTTTTCTTCTTTATTGAATTCGATGATTTTGTTCATGTATTTGGAAACATCTACAACCAAACCATCTCCAACAACCTGTCCGGCGAGAGAAGTTCCGGCTCCACGCAGAATTAATGAAATGTGGTGCAGCCGGGCAAATTGAATGATCTTTTGAATATCTTTTTTGTTTTTTGGGAAACAAACACCAAGAGGCATTTCTTTGTATGGGGATGCATCAGTAGAAAATAAGGTGCGATAACTCTTACTCTGGTAAAGCTCCCCGTCAATTTGTTTATTTAGTATTTTGAAATTTTGTTGCATATATTGTAAATGAAAACAGGCTTAATAAGTTAACTGTTTAATGAGAATTTTAAACCTTGTTACATTTTTTGGAAGGGTAAAAGTATTGATTTTATTATTTTAATATTTAGAAATTCAATATTTTTTTACTTTTTTGGACAGGACTTTTATTAGTTTTGTAAGGTTTTGAATATAACTCAAAATACAACTTTTTTTGTTTTAATTTATTATAACATCTGATTGGTGTGTTTTTTTCGGATTTCTTATGAACTTGCAGCAGATACATTCATTTTTTTTTGTGGGAATTGCAGGCACGGGCATGAGTGCCATTGCACAGTATCTTTGTGGGGAAGGAAAAAGAGTTTCAGGATCAGACCGTTTGTTTGAAGGTGATAATGAGATGCTTATTCAGAGACAGTTTCGTGAGATGGGCATTGACTGTTATTTGCAGGATGGTTCAGGTATTTCATCTGATACTGATGTGGTGGTGGTTTCAACGGCCATAGAAGAAAGTAATCCGGAATATGTAAAGGCTGTTCAGCTGGGGATTCCTGTAATAAAACGTTCTGAATTGCTATCTGTGATTTCTGAAAGCAAGAAAACCATTGCCATTGGCGGTACTTCCGGAAAATCTACGACCACAGCTATGCTTTTCCATGTATTGCAGCAATGTGGAATTGATGTTTCTTTGATTACGGGAGCCGGACTGATTGTATTACAAGAGAAAGGATTGCCCGGAAATGCATGGAATGGAAAAAGTGAGTGGCTGCTTATAGAAGCTGGAATAGTCGGGAGCTACTTTTTTGTTACAACCCAATCTGGTGACTTTGCAAG